>NZ_LUJK01000001.1 GCF_001601825.1 Limnobacter sp. CACIAM 66H1
GGTGAAATACCACTTGCGAAATATTTTTTCGAAAATGGGTGTGAAATCTCGTCTTGAAGCAATTCGCCTTGGTCAACTCATTCCAGCGGAATACCTTCTTTCTTCAGACGGTAAGCCAGTTGAGGACGGGTAATGCCCAACACCCGTGCAGCTTGAGACAGATTACCTTTGGCCTGTTTCAAGGCAGTTTGCATCAGTCGGCGTTCCAAGGTGTCTAGCCCCACATTCTTGGTTAAAATTTCATTGCACAAGTCATCAATAGGGCGCGTTTCAACTGGCGCCAACTCGCCTTGCGCATTAAGCTGCGATTTTTCTTTGCAGGGTTCGATGCGGTCGTCAAACAAGTGGCAGGCCTCCACATACCCCCCGTCGGGTGCCAGCACCACGGCGCGCTCAATCAGGTTTTCCAATTCGCGAATATTGCCGGGCCATTCATAGCTCATCACCTCTTGCATGGCTTTGTCGGTCAGCCCTTGCAGCTTCTTGTTGTAGCTTGTGCAGTACTTGGTCATGAAGCGGTTGATCAGTGGCGAAATGTCTGCTTGGCGTTCCCGCAGGGGGGGGATTTTGATGGGGAAGGTGTTGAGGCGGTAGTACAAATCAATACGGAATTTGTTCTCGCGTATGGCTTGTTGCAGCTCCACGTTGGTGGCCGCCACAATACGAACATTCACCTTTTGTACGCGTTCCGAACCCAATCTTTCGAACTCGCCGGTTTGCAACACGCGCAGCAGTTTCACTTGCGTTGACAAAGGCAGATCGCCCACTTCATCAAGAAACAGGGTGCCGTGGTCGGCACGTTCGAAGCGGCCTGCGCGTGGTGTGTGCGCTCCCGTGTAAGCGCCTTTTTCCACACCAAACAACTCGGCTTCAATCAATTCATGTGGAATGGCTGCACAGTTGACGGCCAGAAAGGGCCCCTTGGCACGAGGGCTTTTGTCGTGCAACCAGCGAGCAAACATTTCCTTGCCTACCCCAGTTTCGCCCAGGAGCAATACAGTGATGCTGCCCTGTGCCGCGCGCTGCAGCAATTCGAAAGCATTCATGAAGGCAGGAGATACGCCCACCAAATCGTCATTGCTGCGCCGGCGAACCAGAGCTGTGTCCAGTTTCTCTGCACCCATGTGGTATTCGATCAATTCTTCGGCGAAGGCTTGGGCTTTGAAATATTCCTCATACTCGGGGTCATTCCAAGCCTCTGCACTTTGACCGATGATCAGGCACTGTGAATCGCCCTGGCTCATGCATTCCATTTCTCGATACAGCACCAGTCTGCCCATGAAGGCACTGGAGTAGCCGGAGGCATAGCCAATCATGGTCCAACAGGCTGGTTCATCGCCTTGGCCATAGTCGGCCACGTGAGCCTCGTCTTCCCACGAGTTCTTCCAGACAAATTCACCGTAAAAGTGTTTGGTTGGCAAATTAATTTCCAAGCTGAGCTTTTCAACCTGCACCATGCCTTCCAGTGTGTGCAGTTGAGGGCCCAGCATGAAAGCTTCTTCAACTGAACCGCCAGGGCGTTTGTGCTTCAAGGCCACTTGTCCATCCCGAATGCCTGAGGCGAAACCCAGGCGGATCAGCAGCCCGCGCGCGCGTTTCAGGCCCAGGGTTTCAAACAATTCTTTGCGCAGCGCGCCCAGCGCGCGGGCATGCATCAATAGCATGCGTTGCTCGTCCAACCAGATGTGGCCTGACGGGTAATTGAATTTCAACAGGGATTGCAGGTCGGTCACAGTATTCATGTCTCCAATGTGCCTTTGGCTTTTTTCTTTTGATTATGCCTTGTTTTTAATCCAGAAAATGTAAAAAAGCCCAAGCGGGACTGTTACCCCGTTTGGGCTCTTTCAGGCCATGCCAATGGCCCGTCAAAAGCATTGTATTGCTTAGGTAAATACGCCCAGGAAGTTTTCGTTCAGCTTTCTGTCGTGGTAAAAAATCGCCCTGCCTAAGTCGTCGCTGGTCCAGGTAATCACAGGTTTGTCAGGGTAATGAATGTAACCACCCGCAAAGACTTCGTTGCGGTTGCCCGAGGGGTCGAAGAAGTAAATCGTCTCACCACGGGTAATACCGTGGCGTGTGGGCCCAAGGTCGAGTGACACTTTCTTCTTGGAAATAATATCCGCAGCTTTCAGTACCTCGCCCCAGTTGTCCAGAATAAATGAGGCATGGTGAAACGCCCCTTTCATGGGCTGCCGAATGAAGGCCACATCATGCGGTTTGGTTGAACAGCTCAAGAACACACTGATGCGGAAGTTGTGGTCATCTTCGGTGACTACCTGCTCCGTGATATCGAAGCCCAGCACCTCGGTGAATAACTTCACCACGCCATCCAGGTCATCGCCATACAGCAGGCAGTGGTCAAAACGCGAAGGTGCCATGCCTTTCAAGCCGTCTGGCCAGGGGTCTGGGTTCACCAGCGGCAGGCAATTGCCCACCTTGTTTTTTTCGGCCAATAGTTCCATGGTGTGGCCTGTGGTGGTGGTGAAACGAAAGCGCTCGCCGGTTTCCAGGTGTTCTCCGGCGGGAATCCAGCAGCAGTCGGTGGCAAGACCACTCTCGCCCACTTTTTTCGAAAGGTCTTTTAACGTTTCAATGCTGTCGACGCGCCATCCCATGTAGTCCATGCCGGCGGCATCTGCTTCACGCAGCACTACGCTGTGGTGGTCATGCTCATCCCATGCTTTCAAATACACGCGACCCTGTATGTCGCGTCCGGTTTCAAGCAGGCCCAGTACCTCGGTGTAGTGTTTCACGGCTGGTTCCAAATCCAGCACCCGAAGCGCCACGTGGCTTGGCCTTATTACGCCTGTCATTGCCATGTTGATCTCCTTATCCCTATGGTTTTATTGCTATGTGTGCATGGGTTGCTTGGCAAAATGCTTCGCAATGCACTTTTCCATTTTTCCGAGGGCCGACAGTTCAAGGTCGGTCAGCGGAAAACATCGGCAGGCCAACACCACGCCTTGGGCTTGTTCTTCAGCCGTCACATGCTGTCGACTCATTTTCAGGGTGCGGTATTCGCCCGATTCAATGCGGACACGGCATACGCCGCATCCACCACCACGGCATCCCACCGGGATGCCTTTGCGGTTCAGTTGCTCCATGCCTTTCAGCAGGTTGTCTTCTGAGCTGCAGGTGTACTCTTCCTTTGTGTTTTGAATGGCCACGCGGTGCATGTGTGCAGCCCTCCATCACACGTGTTTGAACAGCGGACTTTTCTTGGCCAGTCCTTCTGCATCGGCCGAGGTCAGGAACCGCTCGGTGTAAATATCCCGTTCAAACAACTGGCCTTGCATCAGGGTTGAAATACACGCTTCAATCATGGGCGGTGGTCCGCACATGTAAGCCTTGTGGCCCCGAAAATCATTGTTGAAGTGCGCCTTCAATGCCTCGTGAACAAAACCTTTTGCTCCGGTCCAGCTTTCACTGATGTCTGCATCTGACAAGGCAGGGATGTAAGTGAAGTTGGGGTGCTTTGCAGCCAACTCGACAAAGTGACTGTAGTAGTACAGTTCAGCCTGATTGCGAGCGCCTTGCACCAGAGTGATGGGCAGTGTGCAGCCTTCGTTGAACAGTTCTTCAATCATGGCTTTGGGGCTTGACAGACCTGAACCACCGGCCAGAAAAATCATGGGTAGATTGGCCGATTTGCGTGTGAAAAAGCGACCCAGCGGGGCGGTGAATTCCAGTGTGTCACCCACCTTCAGTTCGTCATGCAGCCAGGTGGTGGCCGCACCGCCTGGTACTTTTCGAATATGCAATTCAACCAGGTTTGTGCCCGGAGCATTGCCGATTGAAAATGCACGTTCGCCTTGCACGCCCGGTACTTTCAGCATGACGTACTGCCCAGCTTGAAAGTGAACCGGCTCATCGACTTCAAGCCAGATACCGCGAATGGTGGGGGTGAGCATGTCAGCTTTGACCACACGCCCGGAGAAGTCCTGAAGTCCAATGAATTGTGCATCCGGGTCTTCGTCCACCTCAGCTTCAATCACGGTGTCGCATTCAACGGTTGCGCAGCACGCCAGAATTTTTCGTTCATCGCGTTCAAAGTCCATCAGCGCAAACGGCGAGGCTTCCCCATGTTCGAATTCACCTTCCAACACTTGTACCTTGCAAGTGGCGCACAGGCCATGACCACAGGCGTGGGGTAGCCAAACACCTGCACGAAGGCAGGCGTCCAGCACGGTTTGCCCTTCCTCGATGTCGATTGTTTGACCAATCGGTTCGATGGTGAGTTGATAGCTCATTGCGGGTTCCCCTTTGCGCTTACGCGCCCGAACCAGACAGGCCTGTCAAGCCGGGGGTGGTGAAGCGCAACACCGACTTGTGCGTCAAACCGTTTTCATCCAGCGATTTGCCCAAGTCGGGAGTGAAGTTTTCACGCCCGTGTTTCCACTGAACGGTACTCCAATCAATTTTTGCAAAGTCGGGGTGACTTCCGTATAGCGAAGGCAGTACCTCATTCACCAATGCCCCGAAGGGCATGGCGGGTGGTAGTGGCAAGGCCATGGGTGCGCAAAACATCAGGTGGTGTTCCCAGTTCACGAACAACAAGCGGTTGCCGTGAAAGTTCTCTTCAAGATCGCGTACAACGCCGGTGTAGCCTGGTTGCAATGAAACGAGTGCCATGTTGTTCTCCTCCTTGTTGTTGTCAGGCCGCCGGTGCGTCTTTGTGGTCGCGCCCTGTCCATTGCTCCCAGTTCATCTGGTCCTGACTGCCCATGTACTCGCCGTTGTCCTGGCCAGGCACCAGGTTGTAGTACTTCAGAACGTTATCCAATCCTTCGCCACCACAATTACCCTGGAAGATTTGATGCACAGGCAGCCAGCTTTGAACGTACTTCTCGGGCTCGTTCTCGAAAATGTCTTTACAGCCATCCGAGCAGAAGTGGTACTTCATACCGTGGTAGGTTGTTTCCCGCAGGCAGGTGGTTGTGGGGTCATCGGGTTCCGTGAAAATTGCCGGCACTTGGCACAACTGGCACAGCATCGGCAGGCCTGGGTTGCTCCAGCGCTTACCTTCTTTTTGAAGGGCATCCCAGTGCTCAAAACGTGGACGATAGTGCTTGTCGAAAGTGTCGGGGTACTTCTCGCTCAACCACTTCAGTTCGCTTTCTTCGGGTACCCAAGTGTGAAATGCAGCGGCATGGCTGAAGTTGTAGAAAGTAGCCCACACTTCATGGCTCAAACGGCTTTTCTCTTTGCTGGCTACTTCGTGGTACTTGGGCATACGAATACCGTAGCGGCTCAAGTCTTCGAACAGTGCGCCACCGTTTTTCTCGAAATAGGTTTCCCATGCTTCCTGCCAGCTCATCACGCGTTTGGGCAGCATGTAGTCCATCATCATCGAAACCAAGGCCAGCAAGCGGTAACCGCGCCAGAACCACTTGTCGATCCACTTTTGAACGATGTCTTTGTTGCCCGGGTCTTGTTCCAGCATGAACTTGACCACCTCAAGACCAAGTGTCATGTGGCGGGATTCATCTGATTGGGCGGAAAAGCCGAAAGTAACCGTGGCCATGTCGCCGTTGTAGGCAGCACCGCTCATGAATGGCATAAACAACAGGTTGGTCAATACATACTCAAAAGAAAACGAGATGGCTGTAATGAATTCAAAGGGACCTGCAGACTGTGCATCTTCAAAGTAGCTCTTGGGTACGCTGAGGTACCACACGCGGTCGTGCATGTGGCGGAAGTCGTGCAAGCCGTTGAAAAACTTGTTGTAGTGGCTGATGGTGTGCACCTGGGTTTGTGCATGGCGCAATTCATCAATGGCCTGCATCTGCGATGCAATGCGTGCACTGACGCCACGGAAAGAGCGACCCACGTGGGCATAGCCACGGTGTGCAGCGTATTCCAGAGGGGATACACCAGTCAGGAACAGCTTGAGCGTGTTGATGTAGCGAGCATCCGTTACGTTGAACTGACCATTGTTCTGAGCAAACGCGTCAATAATGGCGTACAGTTTTTTCTCTTTTTCGCCCTGGAATTTCCAGTAGGCGTCCATGGTCAAGCGGAACGGATCTTCCCACTTGTCCCAGTCGTGAATCTTGATCCCTTCGAATTTGTCATAGGGAAATACATCGTCCATGGCCTGGTAGGTGGTGTCCCAGCCAAGTCCGCGGGTCATCATGCCGTATTTCTCTTTCAGGCCCAGTTTTTTGTTGCCTGTGTTCTTGGGTACTGCGCTCATGTCTCTACTCCTTCAAGTTGAAAATTTCCGGGACTGGCATTACGCCGCGTGGCCCCAGTACAGTTCAAATTCATCCTCTGTTTCATTGATGCTGCCCGACAGGGAAATCAGGTTCAGGTGAATTTCCTGAAGATCCCAGTCACGCCCCATCAGGTCGGACACGCTTTGGCGCTTGACCACCAAACGGCCGGGCGACTCGATCTTGACCATTGCCGGAAACTCCTCGACTGTGGCTTGCGGGTTGTCTTCCCGAATGGCCTCGACAATGTTGCGGGTATCGTCGTTGGTGACAAATGCAATAAACACCGGCGTTTTCGTTCGTTCTGGGGTTGGCGTGTTCATGCTGTAGCTCCGGGTGTTTTCAAACCGATCTTCTTGGCGCGCACCAGCAGGTCTTCCTTAATCTGCATGAAAATGCTGGCGGCTTCTTCTGCAAACAATGAGGTCATCAAAGGCTGCAAAGCGCGGGTAGTTTCTGTCATCCAGATGTCGAACCAGCGGCTCAGTATTTCCTTGTTCTCTGGTGATTCATCCACTGCGGTTTTGATGGTGGAGTCCACCCAACGTTGGGTTTCGGCAAACCATTCCTGCATGAAGTTGGTACACATGGAGAAGGTTTGGCCAGCCATTGGATTCAGGCGTGTTTCAAGGTGCTTGTAAAACATGGGGTACACCAGTCCGTCCATCACAAAATTCTGTGCCAGAAAAACTTCAAACCAGTCTTTTGTGACAAACAGGTTTTCCATGCTGCGGCGAAGTTCTTGCCACTCGGGCGTGTGCAGCCAGTGCTGCTTGCCCACTTCCAATGAGTCGCCCGTGTTGCCATCCAGCAGCAAACCAAGGCGGCTGACGTATTGCGCGAGGCCCAAGCGGTCCATGGTGTTGTACATGGTGGCTTGTGTAATTGCAGCGCCGTAACCGAAGCTGGTACAAAAGCAGTTGTTCATGTTGGCGCCCCACTCGTAGTGGCGAAGCGGCAGCACAGCGAAAATTAAATGTTCTTTGTCTTTTTCGCTCAGGTTGTAGAACACACCACGCTTTTCTGCGAACTCAAACTGCTTTTCGGCCGCATCCTGTTGCTTGGCACGGTTCATGGTGTACACGCCGTAGTAGTACTGTCGTGGGTCTTTGAAGCTGTACCAATCGGCCATTTTGATGGCTGTACGGGCAGTGTCGTACAGGTCGTACTGTGGGTCCCAAATGGGGCGGTAGTGGAAGTTGGTGTCCGACTGCATGTCGAACGTGGCTTCCTGATAGCGCGACGCAGGCTTGTCTGCACCCAACCGGCGGGCCACATTCGAGAATGTGTTGCGAAGTTGTTTGATGTTCGACGTTTTGATGTCGACTTGCATGATGTCTTCTCCTTTCCTCTATTTATTTGGTTTTTTATTCGCTGACGCCGGCCTGGCCGAATTGCCACTTCAGGCGTTCGTAGTCCAGCCAGGCGCATTGCTCGGCAGTCAATTCCACAGCATTGTGTTGTTTGCAAAATTCGCGGAACTGATCGAATTGCATCACCAGTTCCACGCAAAGCTCTGGATCGCCAATCGAAAACTCGAACTCGACAAAGCGATTGTTCAAGGTGCCGGTGACGCGCACATAACGTGGAATGGACGCCTCCAGAATTCCGTTCAGCTCCGGTGGCGGGGTATCGCTTTTGGATGTTTTGACTTCTTTGATCATTTGGAACCCTCTTGCTTGATTTCCCATGTAAAGGGGGCAAGGGGTATGCCATGTTATCTAAGTGATTGAAATGATGGGAATTATAAAAAATAGAGGATGGATTCTAAGAAATTTACGGGTGCTGAAAAGATCAATTGCTGCGGTGCAAGTTGATCAAATGGTGAAACGAGGGCGGGGTGCCCACTCATGTGGTTCCCCGCTTCTTTTGTCAGGGCTGAGGCACCGGATTATTTCTGCACGGTTGTGAATCCACCGTGCCACATTCGGTCAACTCTGGTTTCACATTCGCATTGGTCAATTCACCCAGTACGATCTTGGACGGATGCTCGGCATCGTGATGCACAGTCACGGTTTGTGGCGTCAGGATTGATTGAAACCCCCAAAGTCCGATCATGCTGGGGTTTTCAACATACATACGGATGCTGGAGCCTTTGCGAAACACATGGCTGAAGGGCATCATCTCAACCCGAAGCAATTCCGGTACGCCAGGTGTCATGTCTTTCAGCGATTCAGCGGTGTGCGGGTGGTAGGGTTGTAGCGCGCTTGAACGTTGTTCGTCCAGGGCGCGATGTGATGCACGCAGCCATCCGCGCTGAACGTATTGTTCTTGTCCATCAGGCCGAACCTCCACCATGGTCACCTGCAGGTCAACATCGTTGGCAGTGGTGGATACCCACAAATCTGCACTTGAGACGCCGTAGCTGGTGAAGGTGTTCAACAACGGTTTGGTGGTGAACACGGCACGACCCAAGGGATTGTCAGGAGAAACAGTCCATGTGTTGGCGGTAACACCGCCAGTTTGCGTGCGGTCAAACACCCCTGTACTGTCAATTACATTGGGTGCGGGCAGCGGGTAGCTGTAGCTGGTGCCGGGCCCTGCTGCTGCGGTCTCTTTGTCGTTCAGCATCAAGCCACCAGGAGCCAGATGAAACTCCTTTGCTTTTACTTTCACTGGAAGTTTTGGCAGTGTTGTCACGCTGTTGGGAGCCAAGTTGGCTGCGTCGGTTTCGTGCCAAATGTGTACCTTGGGTGTTTTGTCGAAACCGTTGTCGATTCCTTTCAAGAAGTGATCATAAAACGATTGAAGTTGGGCCATGATGCCGTGGGAATACTGATGTATGGTGTGGTGGCCATTGCTGGTGATGATCCAGGTTTTGTTGGGATCCAGTTGGTCGTAGAAGTAAGCACCTCGGCCCCCTGTTTGTTCATCTTGCCAGGCCTGGGTCGCAAACACGGGCACATTGATATTGGACACCCAGTTTTTGATGCTGTGCGCGTGGTGCCAGGCGTCGTCGTTCGGGTGCTGCGGAATTTGAACCGCCAGTGAGTTCAGGTTGTTTTGAGCGGCATGAAGTGCGCCGTGTTGCAAACACTTGTTGTCGCCAATTTGCAGGGCGTCGCGATAGGCGATGGCCCAGTCGGCATTCAACCCAGCACCCCAAGCGGGTGGAAATGCGGCGTTCAGAATACCCCCCGGAAAACCGATGTCCCGGTAGGTGTCCACCACTGGCATACCGGGGCCTACAGCCACCAAGTGTTTAGGCTGCATGCTGGCGACCCACAATCGCATATCCTTTGGCGAGCATGTCATACACGAAAATGTTGGCTGCACGCGATGGATCGCTGCCACCAAAATAGCCCTCGTACATCATCAGTACTGGAAAGGGGCCTTCACCTTCGGGTAACCAGGCGGTGTAACGCAGCTCGTTGCCATCGGGCAACGGAATGTAGCCCCATTCAGTAACTGAGGCTGTGGCTGGGTTGACGGCTACGTCGGATGGCTGCACCTGAGGTGCTGCGGTACCCGAGGGGCTTGTCCGCGCGGCGCTGTTTTCACCCGATCCACCGCAGCCTGCAAGCAGTGTGAAGCATGTGGTGAGCACGATGGATGTGAATAAATGATACGTCCTCAAAGTCTGTCTCCGGTATTGATTTCTTTTTGTGTATCTTGTGGTGATGCTTCGGAAGCAGAATAGGTGGATGTTGGGCAGTGCGATAGAAGGCAGTTGCTACTTTTGTATGTACTTGCTACGAGTCATCACAAATTTGTAATTCAACCAGCTTGTTGTTTGCAAGGTACGAGGGAGTGAGTGCAAAGTAACGCGTGAAAGTACGGCTTAGGTGCGAGGAATCAGAGAAGCCGATTTCATGGGCCACCTCAGACAATGTTTTGTTGCGCACAAAAAGCTCTGCCGCGTAACGCATCTTGATCCACAGCAGGTATTGCCGAATTGAAATGCCCACTTCGTCTGTGAACAGGTGGGCCAGACGGCTCTCCGACAAGCCGCACAGAGCCGACAGCTTTTTTAGTTCAGCAACTTGAGGAATGTGGGTGTGAAGCCAGGAGGCGACCATGTCTACACGCCGGTCAAGTGGTGGTGCCCCAATAATTTCCGGAAAAAGGCGCCTGAAGAATTACCTCGGAACTGTGACGAAGTTCGTGGCAAGTGCGTTTGCCCGACATGCTGTCATACGCATGTTGCTGTGCGGTTTCATTCAGTCGTGACTGCAGGTCAAGAATATCCCTGCCATCCAGAATTTCGCGCAGTTTTCGGGCGTAAGGGTTGATTGGATCCACATTCAAACTGTAAAGACAGGTGTTGTTGGCGCTCAGCGTACGGGCCACGTTGGACCCAATCAAAAATGCGCGACCACTGTGTTTGTGGCCAGACGACTCCACTTCAAAGTCGCCATCCGTGCCGATCAGGATGACCGTGGATGGACGGCAGCTTTGCTCGCCCAAAAAGTAGGGGGACATGTAGATAAAACGATCTCGCCAGATCGACAGTGATGAGATGTGCGCATGGCTCATCGTTGTGCCTTGGTTGGGTCAACATATCCTTGATACATGTTTTTCTGTGAATGGATTGATTCACTCAAAATTAAAGCCCAAATCCTGCCCCAACGCCAAAGAGGGTGGCCGCACCCAGTGCTGCAAACATCGCAGCAGCTGTTCGGTGCACCAGCTTCATCGGAATTTTTTCAGCCAGCTTGTCGCCAGCAAACACCGCAGGCACGTCGGCAATCAGCATGCCCAGTGTAGTGCCCGCAACTACCATGAGCACATCGTTGTAGTGTGCTGACATGGCCACGGTGGCGATTTGGGTTTTGTCGCCCATTTCCGCTAAAAAGAAGGTGATGAAGGTGGCACCGAACACCCCCAGCTTGGTCGCCAGTTGGGTTTCTTCATCTTCGATTTTGTCAGGAATGAGTGTCCACACTGCCATGGCGATGAAGGATGCGCCAAGCACCCAACGCAGAACGGATTGATCCACATTGGCGGTGATCCAGCTACCCACCACGCCAGCCAGGCCGTGATTGATCAGGGTGGCCAAAGTAATTCCAATGATGATGGGGACTGGTTTTTTGAAACGTGTGGCCAACAGAAATGCAAGAAGCTGGGTTTTATCCCCAATTTCAGCAAGTGCAATTACACCGGTGGATACGAGAAGTGCCGAAGACATTTAAAAGTTCCTGGGCCTGGAAAAACCGAATGACCACGCAGCTTCTCCAGGCCAATCTGGAAGCCGTGTAGTCAAAGGTCTTGCCAAGTTCAAAAACCGCTTACGCCATAGCCTGTATAAGATGTTAGGCCAAGTGTGTTGACGTAAGCCTTTCCGAGCGGAAAGAGGCTACTCCCCAATGAGTGTCGCAATGATAGGACTTGCCATTCAAAAAATCAAGTCGATCGAGATTGGATTCAAAGGCAAATTGACAAATCGTTCAAGGGGTGCAACCCGAGAAATCGTGGTTTCAAGAGATCGTGAATCGTTGCTTCACTCACCTCACTTAACTTGCCCGGGTTCCACTTGGGCGATTTGTCTTTGTCCACCAGCAATGCACGTACGCCTTCCGGAAAGTCTGGATGTACGCAGCAGCCCACGGAAGCCTGATACTCCAGCCGCAATACATCGGCGAGATCTGCGCCCGCATGGCGCTTCATCAATTCAAATGACAGCGCGGCCGAAGTGGGAGAGCCATGCGCATATGCCTGAGCAGCTTTGGCCAGCCAGACCACCTCGCTTTGTTGCAGCGCGCGCAAGGACACGTCGATTTCAGCCAGTGTGTCATGGTTCATTACGGCATCAATTTCTTTGGCGTGTGTATGTAACAAAGGTGTGGGCGCGTTCACTTCGAACTGTCTTAGCACGGCAGACAATTTTTCCCTGTCCGATTTCAGCTCACCCTGCCAGCTGGTGTTTTCAATGGCATGCAGTACATTTGAAAACTGCGCATGTTCTATCGCCGCATCGGCCCATTTGCCCAGCAAAGCATCACCCGCGTTGATGATTGCGCCGGTCAGCGCCAGAAACAAACCCGTGCGCTCGGGCATTCGATGCAAGAACCAGGTGCCGGCCACATCCGGGTACAAACCAATGTGAATTTCCGGCATGGCGATCCGTGCATTGGGGCTGACCACGCGGTGTGAAGCCCCAACCATCAAACCCACACCACCACCCATCACAATGCCGTGTGCCCAACACAAAATGGGTTTGGGGTAGGTGTGTATGCGGTAGTCCAAGCGATACTCACGTTCGAAAAATGCCTCGGCTTCAGGCGGTATTACGCCTGCCCCTACACGCTTGCTGGCGTGGTGCAAACTCACCACATCACCGCCTGCACAAAAGGCTTTGTCGCCTGCAGCACTCAGCACCACACCTGCAATCGAATCGTCTTCTGCCCAGCTTTTTAATTGGGGATCGAGCAGGTCGATCATGGGCAAGGTGAGTGCATTCAAGGCTGCAGGATTGTTCAAGACTGCATGACCAAACTTGTGGCCACTGGCGGTGCTGAAAGTACTGAATGTGACAGGTGCGGACATAGGGTGATTGGCGTGTAATGTTCTCAAAGTGACTCAAGAAGATACACCAATAAAAAAAGCCCGGTGCTTTCACACCGGGCTTTTTTCACAGCCAGTTCAAATTAATGGTGCAGATCAAAACGATCAGCGTTCATTACTTTGTTCCAGGCGGCCACGAAGTCGTTCACAAACTTCTTCTCGGCATCTGCACCTGCATACACTTCACACAGTGCGCGCAGTTGTGAGTTGGAACCGAAGCACATATCGGCCAGGGTACCTGTCCACTTGATTTCGCCTGTCTTGCGGTCACGGCCCTCCAGTACACCATCGGCGCTGGTTGACTTGCTCCACTTGGTGCTCATGTCGAGCAAGTTGGTGAAGAAGTCAGTGGTCAATGCCTCGGGGCGCTTGGTGAACACACCATGCTTGGCACCACCCACGTTGGAATTCATGGCACGCAAGCCACCCACCAACACGGTCATTTCAGGCGCAGTCAAGCCCAGCAAGCTGGCCTTGTCGATCAAGCGCTCTGCCGCGGTGCCTTCCAAGCCTTTACGGGCATAGTTACGGAAGCCATCGGCTGTTGGCTCCAGCACTGCGAAAGACTCCACATCGGTTTGATCCTGAGTGGCATCGGTACGGCCCAAGGCAACTGGCACCTTGATGTCATGACCGGCTTTCTTTGCCGCAGCTTCTACACCGGCAGCACCTGCAATCACGATCAGGTCAGCAATCGAAATTTTCTTGCCGTTGCCTGCGTCATTGAATTGCTTTTGAATGCCTTCCAGTTGCTCCAGCACCTTGCTCAATTCAGCAGGGTTGTTGGCTTCCCAGTTCTTCTGGGGAGCCAAGCGAATGCGTGCACCATTTGCACCACCGCGCTTGTCGCTGTTGCGGTAGGTGGAAGCAGAAGCCCACGCTGTGCGTACCAGTTGAGGAATGCTCAAGCCGCTGGCCAGTACTTTGGCTTTTAGCGCAGCAACATCAGCCTCATCGGCATGCTTGTAATCTGCAGCAGGCACTGGGTCTTGCCAGATCAAATCCTCTTTTGGCACCAATGGGCCAATGTAACGGCTTTTTGGTCCCATGTCGCGGTGGGTCAGTTTGAACCAGGCGCGTGCATAGGCATCAGCGAATTCATCTGGATTGTTCAGGAAGTGGCGAGAAATTTTCTCGTAGTCGGGGTCCATGCGCAGCGCCAGGTCGGCTGTGGTCATCATGGGTGCGTGGCTCTTGTTGGGGTCGTGTGCGTCCACTACTGTCCCTGCACCTGCGCCGCCCTTCGGCTTCCACTGATGTGCCCCAGCTGGGCTCTTGGTCAGCTCCCAGTCGTACTTGAACAATGTTTCCAGGTAACCCATGTCCCACTTGGTGGGGTTGGGTTTCCATGCGCCTTCGATACCGCTGGTGGTGGTGTCACCGCCCTTGCCTGTACCGTGCTTGTTGATCCAGCCCAAACCTTGCTCTTCAATGGGTGCACCTTCGGGCGCTGGGCCAACCAGGGCAGGGTTGCCTGCACCGTGTGCCTTACCGAATGTGTGACCACCCGCGACCAGTGCCACTGTCTCATAGTCGTTCATCGCCATGCGACCAAAGGTGGTGCGAATGTCGTGTGCTGAAAGCTTGGGATCGGGGTTGCCGTCCGGACCTTCCGGGTTCACGTAAATCAAACCCATTTGTACAGCAGCCAAGGGGTTCTCAAGGCCACGCTTGCCGCTGTAGCGGCTGTTGGGCTTGTCGCTGGTGGCCAGCCACTCAGCTTCTGGGCCCCAGTACACTTCCTCTGGCTCGTACACGTCTTTGCGGCCGAAGGCAAAACCAAAGGTTTTGAAGCCCATGGTATCCATACAGTAGGTACCCGCCAGTGTAATCAGGTCAGCCCATGACAACTGCTTGCCATACTTCTGCTTGATGGGCCACAGCAGGCGGCGTGCCTTGTCCAGGTTGCCGTTGTCAGGCCAGCTGTTCAGTGGTGCAAAACGCTGCATGCCGGTGCCAGCACCGCCACGGCCATCGGCGATACGGTAGGTACCGGCGGCGTGCCAGGTCATGCGGACAAAGAATGGGCCATAGTGGCCGTAGTCGGCGGGCCACCAGTCTTGAGAATTGGTGTACAGCGCTTCAAGATCTTTCAGAAGGGCTGGTACGTCGAGTTTCTTGACTTCTTCTACGTAGTCGAAATCTTCACCCATGGGGTCTGTCAATGGGGAATTCTGGTTCAACAATTTAATGTTCAAGGCGTTCGGCCACCAGCTTGCGTTAGTGGGTGTGCCGGCAATCGCTGTTTTGGGACCGTCGCCCGTGAATGGGCACTTTGCATCGTTTGACATACATCTCTCCTTTGTTGCCGTTAATTATTAACTGCTGAATTCAGTGTAGGGTGCTAAATCCTATCAATCAAGTTGTTTTTATAAATTTACCCTATAGGCAGGGGCAATTGATATTTTTGACCTTCAGCATGTCTTCCATATTAATACCTGAAAAAAAGTTGGTCACTCCTCATCGAAGGAGTCGTACTTCTGGCAGAGAAAGTCGATCAGTGCACGCACTGCGGGCAGCATGCCGCGCCTCGATGGAAACACCACGTGAATGATTTCGCGACGCGGAGACCACTCTGGAAGCAATTTGACCAATCGCCCGTCGGCGACCTGTTCGGGCACCATCAGATTGGGCAATTGAACCACCCCCACCCCTGCCATCGCACTGGCCCGCAGGGCTGTCATGTCGGTCGTTACCAGTCGGGGAGAAAAAGGCACGACCACTCGCTCCCCACTGAGATGAGTCAGGCACCACTCAAAGTTGTTTTGTACATTCCCCTGTGTTTGTCCCAAACCAAGACTTGGCCATTCAGTCAACTCAGTGGGATGTTTTGGAAGCCCCATTTTTCGGATCAACCGGGGAGACGCAACCAGACACAGTCCCCTGTCTGAAAGAACTTTGAGCACCAGATCGCTGTTTTCAAGCGGCAAGGGGCGAACCCGTATGGCCAGGTCAACTCCCTCGGCCACCACATCCACCCGCCTGTTGCTGGCTTCCATGTGCACTGTCACTTGCGGATGTTTCACCAGAAATTCTGCCAGCATGTCGCCAATGTGTGCATGCAGCAATGCGATGGGGCAGGTCATGCGGATCAGGCCACGTGGCTCGGAATGATTTTGTTCAATCAATTCCTGTGCACTTTCGGCCTCAATCAACATGGCCTTGCAGTGCTGGTAGTAAGTTTTTCCGATTTCTGTGATGTGTAGCTTGCGCGTTGATCGATACAGCAGTTGCGTGTTCAGGCGCTTTTCAAGCTCGGCGATGCGGCGGCTTATTTTTGATTTCGGAACACCCAGAGCACGCGCCGCAGCTGAGAAACCCTGATGTTCAACCACCTTGGCAAAGTAATACAGGTCGTTGAGGTCCATGTGTATTTGCTTTTTATTGTTCCATCAATAGAACAAATTGTTGAGTTTATGCCAGCTTATCAATGATTGATTGTTTCAATAGCATATTGCCATTATTAACTGTCAATGAAAAGGAAGACAGCATGAGCAAGCCTTACATTCGTCTCGACAAAAACAACGCTGCGGTGCTGCTGGTGGATCATCAGGCCGGTTTGTTGTCGCTGGTGCGTGACATCGATCCTGATCGTTTCAAAAACAATGTGTTGGCCCTGGCCGATCTCGCGAAATACTTCAAATTGCCCACTATTTTGACCACCAGTTTTGAAACCGGCCCGAACGGCCCCTTAGTGCCCGAGTTGAAAGAGATTTTTCCGGATGCACCTTACATTGCCCGCCCGGGACAGATCAATGCCTGGGACAATGACGAGTTTCTGGCTGCAGTCAAAGCCACCGGCAAAAAACAGTTGATTATTGCGGGTGTGGTGACTGAGGTGTGTGTGGCTTTCCCGACTTTGTCTGCGCTTGAAGAGGGCTACGAGGTGTTTGTGGTGACCGATGCTTCGGGCACCTTCAATGAACTGACGCGCGATTCCGCTTGGGAAAGAATGAGCAATGCAGGAGCACAGTTGATGACCTGGTTTGGTGTGGCATGTGAACTGCACCGTGATTGGCGCAACGACATTGAAGGCTTGGGTGCCTTGTTCTCGAATCACATTCCAGACTATCGCAACCTGATTACCAGCTACACGGCACTGACGAAGTAAGCGCAAACCGTTATGATTTTGACATGAACAAAATCAAGCGAATTGAACTGCGCAGTGCAGACTTGGGCGAAGGCATGTTGGTGAAACGTGCCTTGCCCAGTCGCCACCAGCGCATGGTTGGGGCATGGTGTTTTCTGGACCACGCAGGGCCAGTGGACTTTGCCCCGGGCAAAGGCATGCACGTGGGCGCACACCCGCACACCGCATTACAAACATTCACCTGGTTGATCGATGGCGAAGTGCTGCACAAAGACAGCCTGGGCAATGCGCTGATTATTCGCCCAGGGCAGGTGAACCTCATGACTGCGGGGCGTGGCATTGTGCACACGGAAGATTCAGTGGTGAATGGTGGCCGCCTGCATGCTGCGCAGTTGTGGATCGCATTGCCAGAAGAACTGGCCAATTGTGAACCCGATTTTGCGCATTATCCAGAATTGCCTGTTTGGCATGTCGAGGACGTTCAATACACCTTGCTGGCTGGCACCTACGAGGGATACAACGCACCCACCGCAGTGCATTCGCCAATGCTTGGCATGGACTTGTTTAGCCTGCACGGCGGGCAAGCCACGCTGCATTTGAACCCGGAGTTTGAGTACGGATTTTTGCCATTGACCGGGCAGTTGAGTGTGCAAGGCGAAAATTACACGCCTGAAGAATTCGCCTACATCGAGAAAGACTCCGAACGTCTGGAGATAACGCTCGGCGCCAATACACGCGTCTTGTTGTTGGGCGGTGTGCCGTTCGAGTCACCCGTGCAAATGTGGTGGAATTTCGTGGGGCACAGCAAGGAAGCGATTGCACAAGCCCAAAAGGATTGGGAGCAGGGCGATCCGCGTTTTGGCGATGTGCTCAACGAATCAGCCAGCACCGGTGTTGCGCCACGCCTGGCTGCACCAGCACTGCCCTGGAAGTAAGGTTTTTCCCGCTTTTCAGGGTAATCCATAGGACAGGCCTACCTCTTGTATTTTGGCTGTCGTGTTGAAGTCGATTACAGTAGATGTATCGACTGACACGGAGTGCCCCATGGATTTTTCCCTGACCCCTGCATTGAAATCACTTCAAGATGAGGTGAGAACTTTCATTGCTGAACAGATCATTCATCTGGAGAAAGACCCACGTCAAACTGCACATGGACCTTCTGAGGAACTGCGCGAGGAATTGGTGGGTTTGGCCCGCAGGGCAGGTTTGCTGACCCCACATGCGTCCAAAGAACTGGGTGGGCGCGGCTGGAGCCACATTGAAAAAGCAATTGCATTTGAAGAGGCTGGTTACTCCACCTTGGGGCCCACGGCCATGAATATTCATGCGCCCGATGAAGGCAATATTCACTTGCTGGAAGTGGTGGCCACACCCGAACAAAAAGAACGCTGGCTCAAACCCATGGTGCAGGGAAAAATTCGTTCGTGTTTCGCCATGACCGAGCCCGCGCCCGGCGCTGGTGCTGACCCCTCGATGATGCAAACCACCGCAGTGAAAGATGGCGACCACTACGTGATCAACGGTGACAAGTGGTTTATCACCGGCGCGGAAGGGGCGAGCTTTGCCATCATCATGGCGAAGATGGAAGACGGCACTGCCACCATGTTTTTAAGCGATATGAATGCCCCCGGCATTGAGTATGTGCGCACCATGGATGCAATGGACGCCTGTTTTACTGGTGGGCATGGCGTGTTGAAGTTCAACAATTTGCGTGTGCATGAAAGCAGTGTATTGGGTGAAATTGGCAAGGGGTTTCGATATGCGCAAGTGCGCCTTGCACCGGCCCGTTTAACCCATTGCATGCGCTGGCTGGGGCAGGCACGCCGCACACACGACATTGCATTGAACTACGCCCGCAAACGGCAGGCCTTTGGTGTGCAGTTGGGTGCACATGAGGGTGTTAGTTTTATGTTGGCTGACAATGAAATGGATTTGCACACGGCGCGTTTGCACATTTGGCACACCGCCTGGATGCTGGACCAAGGCGAGCGATGTAATTTTGAATCGAGCCGTGCGAAGGTGGTGTGCTCCGAAGCCGAGTGGCGGGTCGTGGATCGCAGCGTGCAAATTCTGGGTGGGCAGGGCGTCACAGGTGAAACCATCGTGAGCCGCATTTTCACGGACATGCGCGCTTTCAGAATTTATGATGGCCCCAGTGAAGTGCACCGCTTCAGCATGGGCAAAAAACTGATTGCAGGCCTGGACAAACAATAAGGAAAAACCATGAGCAACAATGATCTGTTTTCCATGCAAGGCAAATTGGCGCTGGTGACTGGTGCTTCGAGTGGTCTGGGAAAACACTTTTCGCAGGTGCTCGCCAATGCCGGGGCAACCGTGGTGTTGAGTGCCCGCAACGTTGAGAAATTGCAGCAAGTGATGGATCAAATTCAGGCAGCTGGTGGCAGAGCTTTTTCGGTGGCCATGGACGTCAGCAAATCGTCTTCAGTGAGCGCAGCCATGGCGAACATTACTCAGCACCATGGTGTGCCTGATGTGTTGATCAACAATGCCGGCCAGTCGATTGCCAAACCCATGCTGGAGCAAACCGAAGACGACTGGGACCAAATACTGGATACCAACCTGAAAGGTTGCTGGCTGGTGGGCACTGAATTTGCGCGCGCCTTGGCTGCTGCAGGTAAACCGGGGGCGATTGTGAACATCGCATCCATTTTGGGTGAACGAGTTGGCGGCTCAGTAGGGCCTTACGCCATTTCAAAAGCAGGTTTGGTGCAGGCCACCAAGGTCATGGCGCTTGAACTGGCGCGTTACAACATTCGCGTGAATGCAATTTTGCCCGGCTATGTGGCCACTGACATGAACAGCGAGTTTTTGGCCAGTGAATTGGGAGAAAAACTGCGCAAACGAATCCCGACGCGGCAATTTTGTGAGCTGAGTGACTTGACCGGGCCACTATTGCTGTTGGCCTCCAATGCTGGGGTGGGGATGACTGGCGCTTGCGTGGCAGTGGACCGCGGGCATTTGGTCAGCGCTTTGTAGGTTAGCTCGCGATGAACGACAGTCAAAAGCAGTCACTGGAAAAATACTTGACGCAGGCCCTGCTGGCTGACAGGGTTGAAATCTTGCAAGCTGCCTTACTTTCAGGCGGTGCTGTGCAGGAAAACTGGGCACTGGATTTGCGAGTCACTGGTGGTGTTCATGAAAGTACTCAAGGTGGCCGATTGAACACTGTATTGCGCTGCGATTCACCCACTGCAGGTGTGGCCATCAGCCACGGTCGTGCGCAGGAATTCGCTTTGTTGCAAACCGTGTTTAATGCAGGTGTGACCGTGCCGCAACCCTTGTGTTTGTGCACCGACACTTCCGTGGTTGGTCGCCCGTTTTTTGTGATGCGCAGAATAGGCGGCACAGCAGCAGGCCATGTATTGGTGAAGAACACCACTTATGCACCCGATCGTGTTGAACTGGCTCATCGTTTGGGCAAAGAATTGGCGCGTATCCATTCGATCAGGCCGCCCCTGGAGGCACTGAGGTTTTTGCATGCTTACGCTGAATCGCCCGCGCAGTATCGGATCAACACCCATCGCATGTTTCTGGATCAACACCACATGGCATACCCTGCATTGGAGTGGGGTTTGCGTTGGCTTGAGCGCCACGCGCCGGCACGCGACTTGATTACACTGGCACATGGCGATTTTCGCACCGGCAATTACATGGTGGATGAACATGGGCTGACCGGTATTCTGGACTGGGAGTTTGCGGGTTGGAGCGATCCGCTGGAGGATATTGGCTGGTTCTGTGCCAAATGCTGGCGCTTTGGGCAAGACGATTTACAGGCAGGCGGCATTGGCGAGCGTGAACATTTCTACGAAGCTTATGAAGCTGAATCAGGCCGCATGATTGATCGCGATCAAATCCATTATTGGGAAGTGATGGCCCATGTGCGTTGGGCGGTGGTGGCCATTGAACAGGCACAACGCTTTTGTTCCGGGCAAGAAAACTCCCTGTTGCTTGCGTTGACTGGCCACATTGTGCCGGAGCTGGAATGGGAAATTTTGAACATGACGGAGCACAACTGATGCGTGAACAACCCACTGGTGAATTGCTTTTGCGGTGTGCGCGTGAGCTGCTTAAAAGCAAAGTGTTGCCTATGCTGCAGGGCGATGCCAAGCGAGATGTGTTGATGGTGATGAATGCCATGTCGATTGCGCAGCGAGAATTTCAGCAGGGAACAGCCCCTGATGAGCGCGAACAGCAAGCGTTGGCCCAGTTGTTGGGTGAGCCCGTGTTCGATGTGGCACAAGCCAATCGTGAACTTGCGGCGCGCATTCGTGCAGGGTTTGCTGACCCCGAAAGCACTGAACGTGGGGTGGTGTTGAATCATTTGCGCGATATGGGCAAAAGCCGCTTGCTGGCCAGCAACCCCAAAGTATTGAAAGGCGAGTTGGCATGAGTACCTTGGTGTTGATGCGGCACGGTCAAGCCTCTTTTGGCGCAGCGCGATATGATGCCTTGTCAGAACTGGGGCAAGCACAAGCACGTGCCACAGGGCAGTGGATGAAAGCGCATGGCATTACACCGGATAAGGTGTTTCATGGCCCTCGCCAAAGGCAGGCGAACACGGCTTCGTTGCTACTGGCAGGTGCAGGGTTTGATTCACCTGCAATAACGCATGCAGCGCTTGATGAGTTTGCTGAAGGAGAGGAAATTTTCAGTGCCGCAGAGCAGTTTCTGGGTCGATCCGTGGCGCTGAATTCTGGGCGCGAACGTATCGGGATATTGCGTGATTACGATGCAACCTGCCGGGCCTGGGCCAATGGTGAAGTGCGTATCCCGGGGCGATTAAGCCTTGGTGAATTTCGTGAACAGTTACGCGATTGGTTAAGTTCGCACACACAGGCGCAACAAGCTTCAGGGCAAACTCAACTGGTCGTGACCTCGGCGGGGTCGATCGCCGCGCTGGTGTGTGAAGTCATGAATCTTCCCAACTCCAGTTGGTACAGCCTGTTGCGTGTCATTCGAAATGCTTCGCTCACCGAGGTACTGTATTCAAAAGGCAAAGTCAGCTTACTCAGTTTCAATGGTGTGAACCATCTGCCACCGCATTTGAATACATCGATGTAATTTAATTGCGGCAAAGCAAGGTCAGATTGCCTGCTCTCCACCTGCTGCATTGCCATGGCTCACGAGTTCTCGTGCAGGCCGTACTTCGATTGAGCCATAACGGGCGGGTGGAATTTTCTCGGCCAGTGCAATTGCTTCATTCAGATCCTGGGCTTCCAGCATGTAAAAACCTGCGAGCTGTTCTTTGGTCTCTGCAAAGGGGCCGTCGGTCGTGTGGGTTTTACCATTTCTGACCCGTACGGTGGTCGCCGTATTGACCGGCAACAAAGGGCTACCTGTGATGAAGTGCCCCTTGCGGCTTAAATTTTCAACGCAGGCGATGCACTCGTTGTTCAGCGCATCCCATTCCTGTTGCGACATGCTGTTCATGATGTTCTCGTCGTAATACACCAAGGCAAGATATTTCATATTTAATCTCCGTAGCGACAATCTTCGCGAAGTGATTCTTCAATCGGGCGGACTTCAATCGTACCCAGTCGGGCAGAAGGCCATTGCGATGCAATTCGCAAGGCCTCGTTGAAATCATGGGCTTCAATCAGAAAAATACCACCCAGTTGTTCCTTGGTTTCTACAAAGGGGCCGTCGGTGGTTACCAACCTTTGATTGCGCACCCGCACCAGCACACCATGGTTGGCGCTCTGAAGTGCATAGGTGGTAATCAAGTGGCCGCTTGCTCTCAAGGATTCCACATAACTCAAGGTTTCCTGCCTCAAAGCCAGCCATTCCTCGTGGGGCATGGCTTTGAACAGGGCCTCTTCTTCGTGGGCCAGGCACAGGTATTTCATGGCATGTTGCCTCTCAAGGTTGGGCACTGAAAATGGCCTTGCCGCTTTCAGGGTCGAATGGTGAGGAAAAATGCTCATGCACAATTTTCCATTCATTTTCTTCCTGGCGCAGGCACACGGTGGCACGCATCCAGCCAACGTTTTCATTGCCAAAGTCTTGAACCGAACCACAGCGCGACAGGTAATGACAAAAAGCCAGATCGCCGCTGTGTTGAATACTCAATTGATGAATTTCAAAGATGATGCCGCCACTGCACAACTGCATGCAGTATTTCCAGTGTTCTTCGTAATCGGCTTTGCCGACGATGTGCAGCACTTTGACTGCATCAAACGACACTACATTCTCGCTGTAGTGGCTCATGATTTTTTCCAGGTCTTCGTCGACCACCGCTTGCTGCCAGCTTTCCAGTACTGCCTTGATTGCGTTCATGGTTGTTCCTCAAGTTGGGGGTGTCATGAATTAGTCGAACGGCGGTTTCTGAAATCGACATTGTTTGAAATTTTTTTAAAATTAATTATTCGCGCTGCCCAAGTCATCCAGACGTTGTTGTAAAAAGCGCTGCTCTGGCCCTTGTCTAGTCAAGCGAAGCGCGTCTTGATAGGCATCATGGGCTTGCTTCAGGCGGCCCATTCGCCTGTACAGGTCTGCGCGTGTGGCATGGGCCAAGTGGTAGTCCTGCAGGTGGCCTTGCGCCATCAGCTCGTCGACCAGTTCAAGCCCTGCTTGCGGACCATCGCGCATGGCCACTGCCACTGCACGGTTCAATGCAACAACTGGCGAATGGGTGTGTTCCAGCAGGGCGTCGTAAAGACCAACAATTTGTATCCAGTCTGTTTTCTCCGCGCTGGGGGCCTCGGCATGGACGGCACTGATTGCTGCCTGCAGCGTGTACGCGCCAAATCGGCGTGAGGCCAAGGCCTGCAACACCAACTGGCAGCCTTCGCGAATCTGTGCCTGATTCCACAGTGTGCGGTTTTGATCGGCGAGCAAAACCAAATCGCCATCGGGTGTGCTGCGTGCTTGTTGACGAGAGTCATTCAAGAGCATCAATGCAAGCAGACCCAATACCTCTGGTTCAGGCAGCAGTTCAGCCAGCAGGCGGCCAAGGCGAATGGCTTCACGGCAGAGTTCTTTGCGAATCAAGGCTTCGCCGGTCGAGGCCGAGTAGCCTTCATTGAACACCAGATAGATCACATGCAGTACGGCATGCAAACGCTCTTGAAGCTGATCGGCTTGAGGCACTTCATACGGAATTTTGGCATCACGAATTTTGGTTTTGGCGCGAACAATTCGTTGCGCCATGGTGGGCGTAGTGCTTAAAAATGCGCTGGCAACTTCTTCGGTTGAAAGCCCGCACACTTCCCGCAAGGTGAGCGCCAATTGGGCTTCAGGCGACAGGCTGGGGTGACAACAGGTGAAAATCAACCGCAAGCGATCGTCTTCAATGGTTTCGTCGACGTGATCGGGTTCATGGTGCAATCGTTCGGACAGCTCGTCAGCAACCTCTTCAAAAGAGGTGTCGAATTTTGCACGGCGGCGGATTTGATCAATGGCTTTAAATCGGGCGGTGGACACCATCCAGGCCCGTGGGTTGGCAGGGATGCCTTCGACTTCCCACCGCTGTAATGCAATTGAAAATGCCTCGTGCATGGCTTCCTCTGCCAAATCAAAGTCGCCAAGCAGGCGAATGAGTGTTGCCAGAATTCGGCGGGACTCCTGTTGGTAAAAAGTGTCTAGCCAAGGTCGCAGGGCAGTTTTCATGTGATTAAATTAACATTCGTTAATACAAATGATAATAATTAACATTATAATTGGCGGATTCTCCATTCTCTGAAGTTTCTCATGATCTCCCAGAATCCCAAAGTCAGCTTGTTGGCTCTCGCAGTATTTTCAGCCCTGTCATCCAATGCTTTCGCCCAAACCAACGAGCTGCCTGCAGTGCAGGTCAATGCCAGCGCCGATGCCTCAGCCGACGGACTTGCACCCGAATACGCAGGTGGCCAGGTTGCCAAGGGCGGGCGTGTGGGTTTGTTGGGTACCCAGTCAAATATGGATACGCCATTTAACCTGACCAGTTACACCTCAAAGCTGATTCAAGACCAGCAAGCAGCCAGTGTGGGCGAGGTGTTATTGAACGATCCAGCGGTTCGTGTGGCACGTGGTTTCGGAAATTTTCAACAAGTCTATTTGGTGCGCGGTTTGCCAATTTTTTTCGGACGATATGTCGTACAACGGTTTGTATGGTCTGTTGCCACGCCAGTACATAGCTTCGGAATTGGTGGAGCGTGTGGAAGTGCTGCGTGGTGCGAATGCATTTCTGAACGGTGCCGCACCCGGTGGCAGCGGCTTGGGTGGCGCCATTAATGTGGTGCCCAAACGTGCACCCAATTACGACATCAATCAGGCCACCGTGGGCATTCAGGATGGCGGAGAGGCTTACCTTGCAGGTGACTTTGCACGCCGTTTCAACGATGGTTCTACTGGCGTGCGAGCAACCATTGCCAAGCGCGACGGCGACACCAATGTGGAAGGAGAATCGCGAGAACTAAGCTTGTTCGCTGTGGGCGCAGATTTCCGCAGTGAGAGGTTAAGAATTTCCGCCGATGTGGGCTATCAAGAGCACAAGTTGCAAGCCTCGCAACCCAACATCACCATTGGCGCCGGCCTTGCCATTCCAACCACGCCGCGTGCAGACCGCAGCATTGCGCAGCCCTGGACCTTCTCCAACGCAGAGGACACTTTCGGCACTGTACGTGCTGAATATGATTTCAATGACACTGTGACTGGCTGGTTGGCCGGTGGTATTCGGGAGGGTGTTGAGGCCGGCAATTTTGCCAACCCGACTGTGGATGACTCCAATGGCGATTATGATGCCAACCGGTTTGCGAACGTGCGTGAAGATTCTATTCAAACCGCTGAAGCTGGATTGCGTTTCAAGTTCAACACCGGTGCAGTGAAGCACACCGTGAGCACCTCGGCCATGATTTATGAGTTGGAGTCAAAAAATGCCTTCAATTTCTATGACAGCTTCTCAGGCAATATTTACAATCCGCAGCCTGTGTCAGAGCCCACAGTAGTGACTTTTCCTGGCGGCAGTTTCAGCAGTCCTTTCATTACAGAGACCACCAAAAACTCCAGCTTCGCAGTTGCAGATTCAATGGCTTTTCTGAACGACAAATTATTGCTGACCTTGGGCGCTCGGCATCAGGAAATCGAGGCGATGAGTTTTAATGCAGCGGATGGTTCTCAAACAGCCAGCTACTCGGAAAGCGCCACTACACCGGTGGCAGGAGTGGTATTCAAACTTGGCCCGCAGTATTCCGTGTATGCCAACTACATTGAAGGACTGGTGAAGGGTGACTCGGCACCTGCCACCACGGGTGGAGGCACACCTGTGACCAATGCAGGCACTGTGTTCAAGCCTTTCAAAACCGAGCAAGTTGAGCTGGGTGTGAAATACGACGGCGGCAGCGTGGGTGGTTCCGTGTCGGTGTTTCAAAGCGAGAAGCCCAGCTACGGGATTGACGGTACCAACACGTTTTCTCAAATTGGTGACCAAACCAACGAGGGCCTGGAAATTATGGCGTTCGGCAAAGCGAGCAAAACTGTCAAGGTGCTGGGCGGCTTGAGCGTGTTGAACACCGATGTCGATGGGCAGGATGCAATTGGTGCACCTTCTGCACAGGCCAATGTGGGCCTTGAATGGAGCCCTGAACAGGTGCAGGGACTTGCATTCGAGACTCGCGCAATTTATACCAGCAGTCAGTACGCCAATGCAAACAATACGCAGGAGCTGCCTTCATGGACCCGCCTGGATTTCGGGGTGCGTTATGTGATGCCAGTGGGCAACGAGCAAGCACTGACCTTGCGTGCTCGTTTGGACAATGTGACGGATCGCAATTACTGGGCATCTGCCGGCGGTTTCCCGGGTTCAGGCTACTTGACGATTGGTAACCCGCGAACATTGACAGTGTCGGCCTCGCTAGATTTCTGAGTGGCATGTTGCAGCGCAGTGTTGACCCTGCGCTGTGAATAGCAGCAGATGTAACTGCTCAGTTACATCTGTGTTGCAGTACTTTTTCCCTCACTGGAACACCACCATGCCCACCCGTATTCTGATCGCATCAATGGCTTTGGCCTGCGCTGTCGTTTTCACTCCGGCACATTCTCAAGTCAAAGGCCCTGAAATTCCGCCCAACCTTATCGGCAATGTGTCGCGCCAGTTGATGAAGGAAATGAAGCCGCTGGACAAGCCATTGCATATCAAAATTTGTATTTTTGACATTCTGGGCAAAGCAGGACCCGTGTTCAGTATTGCGCAAGATGTAGCACTGGAAGCGCGAAAATGGAATGTATTTGCCGAGCTGATTCCCCACACCAATGAAACGGTGGCGGCAGAGTCTTTCCGCACTGGGCAGTGCGAGGCGGTGGGTATTACCACTCTGCGTGCAAGATTATTTAATCAATTCATGGGCAGCTTCGATGCAGTAGGGGCATTGCCATCGTATGAACACCTGAAGACTGCATTGCAGGTGTTGATGGGCAATGACGCTTTGTATGATTTGTCGATTCAAGGCAAGTACCAAGTGGTTGGCATGGCCCCATTGGGTGCAGCGTACGTGATGGTGAACGACCGATCCATTGATTCGATTGAAAAGGCTGCTGGCAAGAAAGTGGCGGTGATGGATTGGGATAAAAGCCAGGCCAAAATGATTCAGCAATTGGGCGCACAAGCTGTGCCCAGCGACATCACCAACTTTGCCCAAAAATTCAACAACGGCGTGGTGGACATTGTCGCCGCTCCAGCAGTGGCCTTCGCTCCGCTTGAGTTGTACCGTGGCTTGGGCACCAAGGGGGGCGTTTACAAAATGCCGCTGCTGAACGTCACGGGCTCGGCCATCATCAACCGCACTCGACTGGAGAAAGAAGTGCCTGATCTGGACGATCGTTTGAAAAAGATGCGCAAGTTCGGTTTGGGTTTTATTGACCAGGCGCTGGACGCAGTAAAAACCATCGAAAAGCAGGTTCCAGCCAAATACTGGATGAATGTGACGCCTGCGGATCAGGAAAAATACAACGTGATGATGCAGCAGGCGCGGGTTCAATTAACCCAAGAAGGCGTGTACGACAAACGCATGATGAGTTTGTTGAAAAAGGTACGCTGCCACCACACACCCAGTGCTGCAGAGTGCAGCACGAATGTGGAGTAAGGTGGCTTTTTATTGCCTCAGGTAGCTGGCTGCTTGGCGTTGCGCCAGTCGAATCAAATCGCCTTGCACAATCGATACATCAATCAGGTGAAGTCCCCAATTCGATCCGCCAATGAATTCACCGGGATAGTCGTCCGCACGAGGGTCGTCCGGATCGGCCACGATACTCGCTTCAAGATAACTGACACCATTGGGCCCAACCTTGCATTGTCCTTTCACCTGCCCTGGCATGGAGTAGTAAGGGGTGGGAATGGTGAGATTGCTGATCGGATTCGCGTAGGGGCCGCCAGGCCCACGTGGAATCAGTAATAAACGAAACACCGGTGGCTGCTGGCGAGGCACAATCGGAAACAAATCTGCGGGTCCGCCTGCCAGTGCTGCGGGGTTTGTGCAAAGCGCTTGTTGCCCTTCTTCAGCACTTAAACCAAAGCGCGGGTTTTCAAGTTGAGGGTCGCCAGCGCGGTAGGTGACATAGGCCACCACGCAGCCCAGTTGGTCGGCATCGCGACAAGCGGGTACCTTTTTAAACGATCCGCCCACATCGAGACCCTTGGGCACCAGTACATTGGTGCCAGGGATGTGCGCGGAAATGAAACGGCTCATCAACTCGGGCCGGGTTTCAATTTCTTCAGCAATCAGTCTGCGTAAAATGCCTGATCCCTGTGAGTGCCCCACCAATATAAAACCGCGTCCTTCACTTTGGTTGGCGATGTATTCCTTGAACGCATCCAGTACATCGGCATAGGCCACTTCACCGGCATTCGGTGCAATGTCGATACCGCCCAGTGCACCCGTGAATGTGGTCAGGCCCAGCGCGGTCAATGTGCGCTGTCGGTAAACGGGTGCGAATTGCCTGCACACTTCGCCATAACGGCCAAACTGTAGAGCAGTGGTTTGTTGTTCTTGCAAATCGTCATTCAAATCTGAGTTGCCCATCAGGTCGATGCTGGTGGTTGGATAGACGTAGAAACAATCCACTTGGGGCGCTGTGGCAGGTGCGTAGCTGAGTGTGGTAGCAGAGGCATCGGCGGCCACTGCGGTGCTGTCAAAGTTGCCGTTACACACGTTGCTGGTCCCCATCAAGTCGGGGTGACACAACCAATTGCTGGTGCCGGTGTACAGGGTGCTCTGATAGCCCGGGAAAGGGTTGCTGGTATTGGCGGCACTTGCGCCCACGCGTGCGCTCGTGCTGCCTGTATTGCTTGAGTCGCTGCCGCAGGCTGACAACAGCAGTGATACTGTTACAACGCCGAACAAAAATTGATGAATCACAATCTTCTCCCGTCACCGCAGGTGGCCCCAGTGGCCGTGACATCAAATGCTTCGCTGACCCCTTCAAACTCCTCTGGCGTTCCAGCCGGCACCGCCACCCCACGGTGCTTGATTCGATATTTGCCCGCCGGCGTGTTGGCGGGAATTTTCCATTCCGCCAAGGCAGTGGATACAAAGCCGGGCAGGGGAACCGGGCTGAGGTAAGGTGTGGGCTCGAAGGGCTGCCAGCGGAAAATCAGTTCGGGTGAGCGGTCGTGTGTGAAACTTTCCCACTCACCTTTCGCATTCATTCGCTCCACTTCCACAATCGCCAAGCCGCGGGTTTTCATATTGCGCGGATGAGCGCTTTGAAATTGTGCCGTCACCGTGTTGCCGGCCGCCACCGTGGGTGTGGGTTGGGTCAATACATCGCCAAATGCGGCACTGGGGGCCTGGTCAAAGGGCACATAGGGTGGGCGGGGAATCGGGTTGCTGGTCACTGTGCGGGGTGGGCCGGCAGGTGGTTGGTTTTGCTGGGCCAATGACAGAGCCAGCCTGCGGCTTTCCTGTTGCACGGCGGCCAGCGTCCAGGGCCCAAATTGCGTGGAGGCGCCCTCATATTGCTGAATGGAATATTCTTCGCGCGTGGTCAGATAATTGACAAAATCATTGCTCAGGCCACTGATGATCACTTGGTCAATGCCTTGTGGCTCCAACACTTCCAGCACGGTTTGACGAATGCGCCGTCCGGCCATGGTGGTAATTTCCCAAGGCAAGCCCAACACTGCCACATTGCCAATGGTGAACAACTGAAATGGCAGCACATTGTTACTGAAGTTCAGGGGCGGGCCGAGTACAAACAGCACAGGTTTTTCAGCCTGACAGCTTAAGCTGGTGCCCGCCGGTATGGCGTCAAAGGGCAGGTCGTTCAAATTGCACAGCACGGCAGTCGCCAATACTTCCGGTGGCAGTTTGCCTGCGGCCAGCGCAGCCAGGTCGCGGGTGAGGCGGGCCGGGTCGGTGCGGCCGTTGCAGCTTGCACCTTCCACTGTGGGTCCGGGGCCGTCTTCAGCGCCTGCTCCAAACGACACGCCCATGGCGGCGGTGCAGGTTTTTTTCACGGCGCTGTTCAGCGATTCAGGGTGGCGCAGTGAATTCAGCACCACGGGGTCTGTAATTTCCACTTCGTCCATCTTCACGTGAAATTGTGCGAAGTTCACGCCACCACGCACCATCTGGTTGGCGTCACGATACAAGGTGAGCGCGCGTGCCAGTTGCTTGCTGCCGTTGATTTCCACAGCCTTCAATTCGTCGGTGGAACCACCACGTTCTTCAAATGGTTTGTCTTTGAAGAATATATTCGGACTGCTGTCACCTTCATCGGTTTGCGCAAATGCAGCCACGAATGTGTCTTTCCCCGCAGGTGCTTCGTATTGCGTGCCCATGAGTTTTTCAAAGGCCAATGCAGCCCAACCTTTGTTGTCTGAGGAAATCAATGGATTGGTGTTCCCTGTGGTGGTGGGGTGCACACCAAACCAGTTGATTTGTCCGATGGGTGTGCCATCGGCACGACGCAATTTAAGCAGCGCCATTTCCTTGTTCACATTCTGGCTTTCACCGCGCTGGTTCAAATACTGGTTGCGTTCTTCTTGCGGGTTTTGATCGTAGGCAATCGCAGAGCGATTCACATTGGCATTCAACAGTTCACCATTGTTGACCAACAGGCGACCCGGTTCCGGGTTGGCCTGCAGGTTGGCATGTGCGCGTCGAATGGCCTCCACAATGCCGTCGACAATGAAGTTGTAAACCTCTTCGTCATGCCCTAAACGGAACGCATTGAACGCAGTGAAGTGCGCATAGCCACCGGGCCCGGCGTGGGTGTGGGTGGCGTTCAGCATGATGTTCTGTTCGTTGTAGAACGGCGCCAATTGGGCATCTGCTGCCACCTTGTTCAAAACCCCTTGGCGCACAGCATGGAAAATCATGCCGAGGTCGTTGACCACATACACCACGCGATTGCCGTTGCAAGGCGAGCCGATCACATAAGCCCGGGAAAACTGCCGGGTGTGCAGGCCAAGGCTGGCGTGGGTGGGGCTCTCATAACCCATCATCACGGACCCCGCCGCGGGACCTGTGATGTCGACAATGCCCGTGCCCATGGTAAAAGCGGTGTTGTTTTTGCAAGCGCCACTGTTCAAACCTGTGCTGGGTTGAACATTGCGGTTCGGCTTGCTGGCTGGCGAAATGGAAGGGCTGTCTTGCCCCTCACCGATCAACAAGTTGGGGTCAGTCAGCGCACATTGCAAACCCGCGGTGTCGACAAACTCATTGTTGCCGGGGTTTTCATTGGGGTTGGTACGACCATCGGTTTGGGCCAGATCGCTGCTTTCGCCCAGGCAGCCTGTCAAAGTGGCTGCAGCCAGCAAAACTGCGACAGCGCGTGTTGTGCGATACAAATGGATGTTCATTGTGAATACTTGTTGTGTGGGTGTCTCCTTTGATTCTTACTGCAGTGGGCCCTGCGCAGATTCAGGCGCCTGCCGATAGAAAGTGCCAATGTCGTGTAACCGACACTAGTCACTTTTGAATCCAATTTGGAAGTGTGGAAGTAAGAATGGAGAAACCATAATCATCATTATAATTTCGAGACATGATCAAGAGTTCACGCCATGTGGCGGCCTTCGCAGCCATCGGTCTGATGTTGGGCGCCTGTACTTCAGAAGACAATTCAATCAATACCAACTCCCCGAACAATTCGATACGGGCTGCCGAGCAAACGCGAGCTGAAACACGCGACCTTGAACTGCACGACTGGTCGGCCCCAATTGATGGTTTGACACCCACACAACTGGCCCGTTTTGAGCAGGGCAAAGCCATGTTTGAAAAGGTGTTCACGCCCAGCAATGGTTTGGGTGCCGTATTCAATGCGCAAAGCTGTGTGGAATGTCATGGTCAGCCTGCTGTGGGTGGTACCGACCCCACCAAAACCATTCAGCGTTTCACCACATTACTGGCACCGCATTTTGCCGTGGGGTTGGTGACGCAGGCCGATGGTGCGCCCCATGTTCATGCGCGTTCTGTGGCCACGGAATTTCCGGATGAAGTACCCGGCTGTGTGTTGGGTGGTGAGTTGGTGCCTCCCCATGCCATGGCCAGCACCACTCGGGTTACGCCTCATCTGTTCGGCATTGGATTGCTGGAGAATATTCCTGACAGCACCTTGATTGAAAATGGTTTGGCCAGTGAGCAGGCGAACCCGGAGGTAAGTGGTCGACCTGGTGTGATGTTTCCAGGAGGGGTGAACGACTTGAATGCCGCAGACCAATTGGTGGGCCGTTTGGGAGCACGCGGTTTTGTGGCCGATGTGCAATCATTCACGCAGGGAGCATTTTCAACTGAACTGGGCATTGCCACTTTCCACCCCTTGTTTGCAGCACCGGTACGGCCCAAGGGCAACCTGGCAACAGCAGATTGCACACCTTTTGTGGGCGAGGCAGTCAGCCTTGCTGAAACACAGGCCACGGCAGATTTCCAACGCTGGCTGGCGCCACCGCCAAGGCCGCAACTGACGGGCATTGCTTTGCGAGGACAGCAGTTATTCAACGACATTCAATGCAGCAGTTGCCACACACCCATGATGAAAACATCGCCCATGGCACCCGCGCCCTTGAACGACCGGGAGGTATGGCTTTATTCCGATTTGTTGCTGCATGACATGGGGCCGGCTTTGGCTGACAACGCACCCGAAGGTCTGGGGCTACCCACTGAGTGGAAGACAGCACCGCTGTGGGGTGTTGGCCAAACCAGCAAACCCCTGTTGCACGATGGTCGCGCAGGCAGGGATTTCAGGAAAGCGATTGATTTTCACGGTGGTGAGGCCGAGGGGGCAAAACGCCGCTTTCAGGATTTAAACCCTGCGGACCAAGCGGCGTTGATTGCGTTCCTGGAAAAGCTCTAAGGCCTTTTAGAATTTGTTGTTGACCAACACTTCATTCAGGGTGAGCTGACCGGGTTTTGGCCAAGGCGCTTTGGTTCCTTTGCCGATCGCTACCATAGGGCCCATGACATGGTCGGCTGGCAAGTTGATCAACTTGGCCACTGCTTCGATGTCGAAGCCGATCATGGGGCAGGAGTCCAGGCCAATCCCTTTGGCAGCAAGCATCAAGGTTTGCATGGCCATACCGATGGATCGCTGAGCTTCGTCGCGCTGCAGCCACTCGCGGCCATCGTGGAAAGGCCCCATCCAGCCGACCAGCAGGTCGGCTACTTCTTTGGGAGCTTGCTCCCAATAACGGGCGGGGTTCTTCTGCCAAGCCTTGGTGTCTGCGGTCATGATGACCAGCAAAGACGCATCCGTGATTTGAGCCTGATCATTGCCCAGTTTGCGCATTTCAGCGCGCAAGGCTTTATCGCGCACTACCACAAAACGCCAATGCTGAATGTTGAAACTGGTCGGTGCCTGAATGGCGGCCTCGAACAGTTTCTTTTCGTCGTTTTCAGAGACGATGTGCTCGGGATCGAATGCCTTGATGGCTCGGCGTTGATAAATTGCGTCAAATAATTCCATGTACTGCTCCTTGTGTACTGCTGGCGAACTGCATAAAAAAAGCCGGAACCCTGGAGGGGGAACCGGCCAATAGTGTACAGGCTAAAAGGGGAACGTCGTTTATTTGGCCAAACGACGCGCCTGTGACACTGCGTAGCTTCCTGCCCGTGCTGCAAGCAAAGGATCGTCCGATCCTTCAATGCCGGTAGGCAATACCAGCGGGTTGAAATTGATGCCATCGCAAGTTGATTTGTCAGTCACTGCCGTCACTTTCAAACGACCCGCCACCACCTTCTTGCGGTCATCGGGCCATGCCACTGTGGCATTGTCAGTGGGGTCACCAGGCTGCGCCAATTGCAGCACCATGTCGAATTCCACTGGAATTTGTGCAACGCGACCTTTCAACTCGTCTTCCAGAAACACCTTCGCATAAGTAGCCAATTTGTCATCAGGAATGAACTCTTGGCCGGTTACGGGCACAAACATCCACTTTGCAAACTGGGTTTTTCCAGCGGCGTTGGTGAATTTGAATGCGTTGGTACTCCAATAATTTACAGCAGCATAGCTTGCGGGTACGCCGGTTTTGGCAACCCATTCCATTTGGGGTTTGAAGTCAGGGTACTTGGCTGCGGCGGCCGCGATTTTTGCGGGGTCCGGTTTTTTGGTGGCTGGGTCAGGTTTTCGTGCTTCCAGGAATGCCAGGAATGCATCGGGTGTCGCGGCGGTGAAGAAGGGGGCTGAAATGTTGGCCATTAGCCATTGTTCACCATTGGGCAGATCGAATTGGGCAGCCAAGCCACGCACGCCCTTGCCGTTTTCGGGTGCATTTGGATTGCCACCGCCCACCGAGAAGCGCAGGGTGACAGGTACTGGTTTACCAGAGAAAGCGGAGGCCTTGGAAATGGCGGAAGCAGCCTTGTTGCCAACGAATTCACCTGCTGCGCATACGCCTCGGGCACCCGATCGGCGGAAACCTGCGTGGGTGCCAAATACACCCTCGAGACCGTCTACCAGGTTCACCGCATTGGCCGGCTCGCTGGGGATTGGAGTTTGCGCTACCGCTGCCTGTGTACCAATTGCGGCCAGTGCCGCAACAACTGCCATACCGATTGCTGTTCTCATTTCCTGCATCCTTCTTTTGATGGTCATCAATCTCGCAACCCACCCGGTTGGTCGGGTGGTCTAGGCTATAGATCGTCGATGCAGGTAAAAAGTTACAGCGTCACGAAAAAATAATGTAACGCTGACTTGCGGCAGGTGCGCAGTTCTAGGTGTTGGTAGGAAGCAGATTCTTGATTACCGACTCAGCCACACGCTGGTTCATGTAGCGGGGCACTGCGTAGGTGAACCGCGCCTCCGCAATCGCAGACTTGGCCACTGCTGGAATATCGGCCGCTTTCAGCGCTGCCAATTGGGTCGGGATTCCGAATTTTGCATTCATCTCGCGAATACGGGCGATGAAGGCGCGGGCCAGGTGCACATCGTCTGCCCCTTTGTCGCCGATGCCACATGCGCGAGCCAGGATGGCCAGGCGGTCGGCGCAGTTGGGCAATGAATAGTCCAGCACATGGGGCATTACAATCGCGTTGGCCAAGCCATGGGGCGTGTGGTAGAGAGCGCCAAACTTGTGGGCAATGCCATGCACATAACCCACTCCGGCTTGTGTGAAAGCAATGCCAGCCAGGTGCGATGCCCGTGCCATTTTCTGGCGGGCTTCGAGGTTGTTGCCATCGGCCACAGCCGTTTCCAGATATTTCATGATGAGTTGAGTGGCTTCCAGTGCCTTCTCGTCGGTTTTTTTCATGGCGTTTCGCGACACAAAGGCTTCAACCGCATGTGTCAGTGCATCCATGCCGGTGGCTGAAGTGATGTGTGCAGGCAAGCCTGTCATCAGTGATCCATCCAATGCCGCGGCGGTGGGCAACAAGCGAATGTCCATGGCGGCTACTTTGCGTTTGTTTTCTGTGTCGCTGACCACTGCCGCAATGGTGACTTCTGCACCGGTACCCGCAGTAGTCGGCACAGCGAACAGGGGAATCATGCCTTTGTGCACCCGCAGCAAACCGGTCAGTTTCAACACGGGCTTGTTGTTCTTGGCGCGTGCACCAATCATTTTGGCGGCATCAATCGGGCTTCCACCACCCACGGCCAGAATGGCCTGACAGCCGTTTTCCATCAACATGCGGTAACCGGCTTCGATTTGCTCCACAGTGGGGTTGGGTTCAACACCGTCGTACACCACGTATTTCACGCCCTGGGTATCAAGCTCGGCTTTCATTTTGTCCAGCACGCCCAGTTTCACCAGTACCGCGTCTGTGACCACCAACACATTGCGGTGCCCTGCATCGGCCATGTGTCGAATCAAATCAAGCGAGGAGCCAGTCCCTTCGAACATGCGGGGCCATTTGAAGGGCATTAGGGCAGTGACCACTTTGAAAATGGCCATGTAAATGCGAAGCGCGAACACTTCCAGTGCATGCAACATGCGGGTGTCTCCTAACTTTTATTGTGGGGTTAACAGTTGTTACTATGATTGTACAAAGAGTAGGCGGTGTAGAGGCAGAGGAAATATTCCACTTTTCTTGACGATCGGGAAAATTTCACGAGCCGTTTCCGTCAAGCTTGCCGCACTGTTCACTACAACATTTCAGAGACACCGTTCATGAAGCATCGCAGTACACCCTTGATTGCCGCTTTGGCCACTTTGGGCATGGCCTCACCTGCATGGTCACAAACCGAAAGCCTGGACACCTTCGTGGTCTCGGCCACCCGCGAGGCACGCGACCCGTTTGAGGTGCCAGCTTCGGTCGACAAGATTAACCAGAACACTCTGGAGAAGGCGGCGAGCTTTCAGGTCAATTTGTCGGAAACGCTGACCCGTGTGCCCGGCCTTGTGATCAACAATCGCAACAATTTTGCGCAAGACCTTCAAATTTCAATTCGGGGTTTTGGGGCGCGGGCAACTTCGGGTGTCCGTGGTGTTCGTCTTTTCTCCGATGGCATACCCGCTACCATGCCGGATGGTTCCGGCCAAATTTCCCACTTCAGTTTGAGCTCAACCGAGTCAATAGAAGTGCTGCGCGGGCCGTTTTCATCCCTGTATGGCAATTCCTCGGGCGGCGTGATCTTGCTGACCACCGAAAACCCACGCGTGGGCACTGAGCTGGAGGTGAACCAGATATTTGGAACCGACAGCACCCGCAGAAGCGGTATCAAGCTGAACAAGGGCAATGAGGAGGTGGGCATTGTGATAGATGCATCCACCTTCCGAACGGATGGATACCGCGACCACAGCAAAGCGCGTCGAGACAATTTCAACAGCAAAATTGTGTGGAGTTTAAGCAGCGACACTCGCTTAAGCTGGGTTGTGAACTACGTGGATATTCCCCTGGCGCAAGACCCGGCTGGCCTGACTGCTGCGCAACTGGCCAGCAACCGCCGGCAGGCGGGCACCAACACGGTGGCCAACAACACCAACAAAACAGTGGAACAAAGCCAAACCGGTATTGTGCTGGAGCACAAGTTCAGCCCCAGCACCAATGTGACTTTCAGCCCTTATTACGGAGACCGGAAGATTCGCCAGGTGTTGGCCAGCACTGCGGTGATTGATTTGAAAAACGAATACAGCGGCGCTGATTTGCGATTTGGGCACCAAACCAGTCTGTTGGAAAGACCTTTGTTTTTGAATGCGGGCTTGACCGTCGGTGAACTGGAGCAGGCTCGTTTGGGCTTCTTTGGTGCCAGCACCACACCCAACCGGGATGAGGCCAACACGGCGAGCCAGTTCGATCAGTACTTGCAGGCGGAGTATTTTTTCACCGACAAGTTCAGCGTGCTGGGCGGGGTTCGAAATTCGTCCATCGAGATCGAATCCAATGATCAATTCTTGAGCAACGGCGACGGCAGTGGCAGCAAAAAGTACGATGAGGTCACCAGCAATGTGGGCCTCACCTACCGTTTGCAACCCAACATCAACACCTATATTTCTTATGGCGAAGGGTTTGAAACCCCCACCCTGCTGGAAACCGCGTATTTGTCGGTTGCACCACCCAGTCCAAACTTCAACTCCCAGCTGGAAGCCGCAAAAAGTGAGCAACTGGAAATCGGTGTGAAAGCCAAATTTGGTGGCACCTTGGTGAATGCGGCGCTGTACACGGTAGACACCGACAACGAGATCGTGGTGTTGGCTGCGAACGGTGGTGCCACCTCATTTCAGAATGCTGGTTCGACCAGTCGCGAAGGTGCGGAACTGGCCCTGCAACATGCTTTCAACAGGCAATGGCAAGCCAATGCGGCGGTGAATTACATTCGCGCTACTTACGACACCTCGGTCAACAGCATTCAGGCCGGCAACAGCTTGCCCAGCATTCCGAAAAAAACCTTTTTTGGTGAACTGGTCTACAAGCCTTCAAGCCTGTATGAGGCAGCCACAGAATTGCGGTATGTCGACAAGCTGTTCGCCAACGATGCAAACGATGCCTTCGCCCCTTCCTACTCGGTGGTGAACTTGCGCGCGAGCAAGGACTGGCCTTTGAATGGTGGCTGGAATGTGCGCACTTATGCCCGTGTGGACAATGTGTTCGATAAGGAATACGTAGGGTCGGTGATTGTGAACCAAGGGGCAGGGCAGTTTTTCGAGCCTGCCAGCGAACGCCAGTACTTGTTGGGTATCACGGTCGGTTTGTCATGGAAGTAAGTTGAGTAAAGAGTGCATTGGTTTTTCGGGAATAAATCCCGGTTTACTGCGGGAATTCTGCTCTGGAGAATACGGGGTGCTCTCCTTAATCTGAAACGAGTCCGAAAGAAGAGTCGGATTACAACAAATCAGATTAAACAAAGAGGAGAGATCAGTGAGAAATTCAAGTTTTAAACTCAGCGCCCTGACGCTTGCTGTTGTCGCTGCAACAGCTGGCCTGGCGTTGCAGAGTGGTTCTGTGTCGGCCAAGTCAGGTGGTGTTACCTGGGAAGACATCGTCAACGATGAAAACACTCCGAAAGACATTTTGAGCTACGGCTTTGGGCCGAAGGCGCAGCGCTACAGTGCCATGACCGCGATCAATGACAAGAACGTGGCCAATCTGGTGCCAGCGTGGTCTTTCAGTTTTGGCGATGAAAAGCAGCGCGGCCAGGAAACGCAGGCCCTGGTTCATGATGGCGTTATTTATGTTACGGGTTCCTATTCCCGAATGTATGCATTGGATGCGAGAACAGGTGCAAAACTTTGGCAGTATTCTCATCGATTGCCTGAAGATATTCGACCCTGTTGCGACGTGGTCAACCGCGGGGCGGCCATTTTTGGCGACAAGGTTTTCTTCGGCACCTTGGACGCGGGCATTGTTGCGCTAGACAAGAAAACCGGCAAGGTGGCTTGGCGTGAAAAGTTCGAAGACCACACCGCTGGCTACACCATGACAGGGGCTCCCACCTTGGTGAAGGATCAAAAAACAGGCAAGGTACTGTTGATTCATGGTTCTTCCGGAGACGAATTCGGTGTGGTGGGCAAGCTCTACGCACGTGATCCGGAAACAGGCAAGGAAATCTGGATGCGTCCTTTTGTTGAAGGACACATGGGGCGACTCAATGGAAAAGAAAGCACTCCTACAGGTGATCCTCGAGCGCCGTCCTGGCCGGATGATCCGAACAGCCCCACTGGCAAAGTGGAAGCCTGGAGCCAGGGTGGTGGCGCTCCATGGCAGTCTGCCAGCTTTGACGTTGAAAACAATCTGATCATCGTGGGCGCAGGTAATCCCGCTCCCTGGAACACTTGGTATCGCACACCCAAAGGTGGAAATCCGCTGGAGTACGACAACCTGTACACCTCAGGTCAAGTTGCCGTAGACCCCAGCACGGGAGAAGTGAAGTGGTTTTACCAACATACACCCAATGACGCTTGGGACTTCTCTGGCAACAATGAACTGGTTTTGTTTGAGTACAAAGATGGCGGCAAAACCATCAAGGCCACAGCACACGCTGACCGAAACGGGTTTTTTTATGTAGTGAATCGAGCGGACGGCAAATTCATTCGGGGTGTGCCTTTCGTAGACGGCGTGACCTGGGCCAAGGGCATTGACCCGAAAACCGGCAGGCCGATTGAAGTGGCCGGGCAGCGTCCTCCTCCCCCGGAGCCAGGTCAGGATCGCGGCAAATCTGTTGAAGTATCTCCTCCGTTCCTGGGTGGCAAGAACTGGAACCCCATGGCCTACAGTCAGGATACTGGCTTGTTTTATATCGGCGCCAATCACTGGAAGGAAGATTACTGGACAGAAAACGTGACCTACAAGAAGGGGTCTGCGTATCTTGGTCAGGGGTTCAGGATCAAGCGTATGTACGACGACCATGTGGGTGTATTGCGTGCCATGAATCCTGTTACAGGAAAAGTGATCTGGCAGCACAAAGAGAAGTTACCGCTTTGGGCCGGCGTCATGGCCACCAAAGGCAATCTGGTGTTCACAGGGACAGGCGATGGCTTCTTCAAGGCCTTTGATGCAAAAACCGGCAAAGAGCTTTGGAAATTCCAGACGGGTTCAGGAATTGTTTCCTCCCCGATTACTTGGGAAATGGATGGCGAACAGTACATTGGTGTGGCCAGTGGTTATGGTGGTGCAGTGCCACTTTGGGGTGGTGACATGGCCGAGCTGACCAAGCCAGTGCCGCAAGGCGGTTCATTCTGGGTATTCAAGCTGCCCAAGATGATTCAGCAAGCCTCGCGTTAATACGACGTCAATTTTCCTCTCTTCATCCTGGAAGACGTTGTTGCTTAGGATGGGTTTGCTTTGCAGGGCAATCCCATCCGTTTTTCTTTTTTGGAATGACTCAATGAACTCAATCAAGTGTTATGGATTGACAATAATGGCGGGGCTAATGGTTGCCGTGAATGTTCAAGCCTGTGAACTACAGCCCGGAAGCCACTGTAAAAACGCCAACCTCACCGGCATGGATTTACGAAATATGGAATTGAGTGCGATCGATTTGTCGGGTGCGGACCTAAGGGGAGCGGACCTGCGGCATGCTGATTTGCGGGGGGCTAATCTTGAAGGAGCCAACCTGACTGGTGCCAATCTGACCAGGGCTGATTTGAAGCGCGCCAATTTGCGCAGAGCCGATTTTACCGATGCAACATTAGATGCCGTGCAGGCTTACGCGGCTTTTGGTCAAGTAGCAAACTTCACACGCACGAGTCTGATAGCGGCTGATTTTTCGTTTGCCAGGGTTAATCGGGCCAACTTTACCGGTGCTAACGCACAGATGGCCAGTTTCGAGAAAGCCTGGATGGAGAAATGCAGCCTGGTGGATTCCAACTTCAACAATGCCAATTTGCAGGAAGCCAAAATGAATATGGTTGACTTTGATGGCAGCACAATAACAGGGGCCCGAATTCATTACGCCACGTTTCAGGATGCCAATTTTGAGGGTTGTACTGGCTGCCCCGTGGGTTGGTAAACTTCAATCAACTGGAGACTCACTGCAAGGTGAGTCATCGCTGCTGTGGTGTCTACATTCAACTTCTGTTTGATAATAGAAAGGTTGTTGGCGACTGTTTTTGCACTGAGATTCAATAGTTTGCCGATTTGTCTGGATGAATATCCCTTTGCAATCATCAGAAAAATTTCATTCTCACGACCTGATAGTGTGGCGAGTGCGTTGCTTCCTGTGTGTTTTGAGCAAACAAGCCCGGTGGCCAGACGATGCTCAACATAGAATTCGCCCTCCGAAATTGTCCGAATCGCCCGGGCAAACTCTTCAGGTTCAGCTGATTTGCTGACGAAAGCGCATGCACCAAGTTTCATGGCACGACTCACCAGGCCAAGCTCATCGTGCATGCTGAAAAACATTACACGAGTCGCCGGTTGTCTGCGCAAAATTTTTGTTGCCAGATCCAGACCGGAGATGTCGGGGAGATTGACGTCAAGTACGACCAGTTCGTGTCGTATTTCTGTCCACTTGAGCCAAGCTGATTGGGCGTTGTCCGCATGATCGATTTGCGCCAAGCCATTGCAAATCTGATTAATGATTTGTGAGTAGCTTTGACGAATTAGTGGATGATCATCAACAATCAAGTAATTCATTCGAGTGTGCTCTCTGGTGTGTTTTGTGCAAATGCACGGTCACGCCCGTGCTGTGTTTTTGTATACGAAGACGTGCTCCAAGTTCTTTTGCCCTCACTTGCATAGAGCGAAGACCATAACCGGATTTCAACTCTTTTGATGAGACACCGTTGTCTTCAATTTTCAAATCGAGGTAGTCCCGAGTGTTGACCAAGCTCACGGTGACTTTATTTGCATTCGAGTGTTTGTAAATGTTGTGAAGGGACTCTTGGACAATCCGGATGATGTGTACTACTTCTTGTGCGACCAAGGTTATCGCTGGTGACACTTCACACGAGGCTTCAAGTTCACATTCAATGTAAGTGACTTGCATCCATTTCATGCAAATCTGGTTCAAGGCCTCATTCAGGTTGACTGTTTGTAGATCCATTGGATCTAACTCGGTGATCAGATTCCGGATCACGCGGTGGGCCTCTTCCAGTTCGTCGGATACTGATTTCAGGGTCTCTAGACCAGAGGCTGACATCTCAGACTGAGTTTGAATGTTTAGTAAATAGACTCGGGCACGAAGACCTGCGATTATCTGTCCCAGATTGTCGTGCAGTTCACTGCCAAGGCGTCTGCGTTCCTGTTCTTGAGAGTTAATCAGTGAAATCGACAAAGACTTATTGTCTTCTCTGGCTTGCTTGAGTGTCAGTGTGGTGGCATTGAATTGACGGGCTATAGCCTGAAGTTCCACAATCGGGCTGGTTTCAGGCAGCTTTGTTTCAAGGTGGCCATCGCGCATTTCTGTCATGGCGCGACTAAACTGACGCATTCGTTTAAGAACGTCATTGAGCCCAAACTGAATTAACGCGATGCACAAAAGTGCGGAGACAAGAAATACAAAAAATGTCGAAGTCAGACTTTCCCAGACTTCATCGAGCTCATCCTCCGGTGTGGCGTACACAGTCCACATCTGAACCGGGTCGAGGTGAATTGAATACTTTTGCCAATCACTGCCAACATCACCCAAAGTCCAGTTAGCCAGCCAGGAAGGCATGCTCACATTGAGGCTTTGATTCACCAAGTGCGGTGGCTGCGTTGAAATCCGGATGTGTCTGAACTGCAGATTTTTCGCCTCTTGCGCACCGATTCGGTCATATTCAATCAGCAGTGCCAGGCTTTTCGCGACATGCGTTGCGGATTCCAGTTCTTCTCGGATGTCATCCCTCGCTTGTATCACAATAAGACTGGCAGACAAAGCGAAGCCAATTGAGAAGGTCAGGGGAACCCATATCAATGATCGTAGTGAGAATTTCATGCAAATATCTTCGAATAAGCCGTGCGCTGACGCCAGGGAATATTTCCCGTTTTCTTGGACTCTGCTTGCCCACACAATGAGCTCGGCGGGATTTTTTAGAGACAGCACCCCAATCAATTCATTGGCGGCGCTGTTAGAATCTGACACACATAATTTTCACAATCAGGTTTGCCGCCATGTCCACTGCACTCAGCCTTCGTCGAATCAGCCGCATGTCCAGCAACGGCTGGGATCGTTTGTTCAAATCAGAATCCATGGTTCGCGCTGGTTTGCAGCCGTTTGAAATCGTTCATCAAAGCGGTATTCACAGCGTTCGCCATTACCTGCCCTTGACTGAAGAAAGCATCACCGTGGGTGACGACACGCTGCCAGTGAGCAAAAAGCGCAACGCAATTCCGCTCGTGCTGATCGCACCCCTGGCCGTGAACATGTATGTGTATGATTTGCTGCCTGAGCGCAGTTTTGTTCGCTACCTGATGGCGCAGGGATTTGATGTGTACCTGATCGATTGGGGCAAGCCCACGCGCAAACAGGCTGGTTTAACTCTTGAGAATTACATCAAGGAATTTCTGCCCGCGTGCCTGAATGCCGTGCGTGAACACAGCGGTTCCAAAAAGCTCAATCTGCAGGGTTGGAGCATGGGTGGTGGCATGGCCTTGGCTTACACCGCTTTATTCAAAGACGAAAACATCAACAAAGTGGTCACCTATGGAACGCCCATCGATGGCCACGCCAATGGCGCCATCGGTCAGCAATACAAGCGCCTGGCACACTTGTTGAAGTCTGCGCGAATCAATTTCAGAAAGGTACCCGCCAAACTGTTGTACACACCGGGCTGGGCCAACGTGATCGGCTTTAAATTGCTCGATCCAGTGGGTAGCCTGAAAGGTTACTGGAACCTGATTTCACAGTTGCATGACCGAGAGTTCGTGGCCCAGCATGCCAACCAAGCTGCATTTATTGACAGCCTGGAAGCCTACCCTGGTGGTGCATTGCGCGACTGGTTCGCCAGCATTTGGCTTGAAAATGAAACAGCGCACGGCCACTTCAAAGTGGGCAAGGCCGTGGCCAACTTCAAAGACATCACTTGCCCGGTGTTGGGGATTGCAGGCAAATCGGACAACCTGGCCAACGTAGCCTGCTGCAAGCCGATTACCAAGGTTGTTGGTTCGGAGAACTCCGAATTCTTCATCGGCCCGGGCGGCCATATCGGCATCATGAGCGGCAAGGAATCGCCCAATACCATCTGGGCGAAAACCGTGAGCTGGCTAAATAGCTAACTTCGTGCAGCCACCCTTGCTTTTGGTTATAGTGAACTCACTCAGCACCAAAAGCAGTAGGAGGTGGCATGCTGAAATTCAGACGAAAAATTCTTCAGGCCGGCGCGGGCCTTGTGCTTGCAGACCCCATGTTTAGTCAACGCCGTGCCTTGGCGCAAACTCCCGAGTGCGTGGACAACCCCACACCCCGTCAAATTGAGGGGCCTTATTACACGCCTCAAACTCCCAGGCGCAGCAATTTAATCGACGGTTTGCCCGGAGAAATTCTGGTGCTCGAGGGCAGGGTATTGTCCACCGCCTGCCAACCCGTTGCCGGTGCAATAGTGGATTTGTGGAGTTGCGATGCTCAAGGTGTTTACGACAACACGGGTTTCAAGTTGCGTGGGCATCAAATCACCAATGCGCAAGGCTGGTACCGGTTTGAAACACTCATGCCCGGCGCTTACGGCAATTCAAGTTTCAGGCGAACCCCCCATTTGCATGTCAAAATTCAGCCTCCGGCAAGTTCATTGCTGACCACACAATTGTATTTTCCAGATCAACCCCTGAACCAACGCGATGGTTTCTTCAATCCAGCCTTGTTGGTGAAGATTGAACAAAAGGCGAAACAGCCCAAGCGGGCCTTGTTTGATTTTGTAGTGCCTGTGCAGGCCAGGGGATAACTTCTATGGCAGTCTTGACACGAAGTCTGTTTGCCTTGTCGGCAGTGTGGGTGACCACTGCCTGCTCCATGCAGCACACCGCAGAATCTGCCATGCGTTCAGCGCCCACTGTGTGGCTCATGGGTGAGGTTCATGACAACCCCCAAGCCCACCAGGCGCGGTATGAAATCATTGCTGAGAAGGTCAAGCAAGGTTGGCGACCTGCCATTGTGATGGAACAGTTTGACCGCGAACACCAAGGCCTGCTGCGTACGGCGCAAGATGAATGCAAAACAGCAGCTTGCATCACTTCCAAACCATGGGCGGAAAAGTGGCAGTGGGAACTCTACGAGCCAATCATTCAGCTGGCGCTTGATTACCAATTGCCTTTGTTGGCGGCCAATGTGTCGCGCGAGGACGCAAACCGCATTGTAAAGGGCGGCTACAGCGCGGCATTGGACCCTGACACGGTTGCCCACTATGAATTAAACAAACCTTTGCCACCGGCACTGGCTGAACAGCATCGGCAAAACATTGTGGAGGGGCATTGCAATATGCTGCCACCCCAGGTGGCCGAGAAGATGATTGCGGCGCAAGTGGCCCGAGATGTCTGGATGGCCAAGGTCATCGAGCAGCAAGCTGAACAGCGCGATGTGGTTTTGATTGCCGGCAACGGCCATGTTCAAAAAGATGTCGGCGTGGTGCAATGGTTGCCCGTTACACTACAAGAAACAACAACCGTGTATGGTTTCATTGAGAATTCGCAAGCGGGTGGCTCTAAGCAATTCGATGTACTGGCGCAGGTGCCGGCGCATCCCCGTGAAGACCCTTGCGAGGCATTCAAAGCCATGATGAAAAAATAAACCACACAGGCAGAGGGGACAAACAGGTGGGTAGTTCATTGCATTGGCGGTGCGCTGGCGCGCTCCTGCTCGGCGCAGCGGCGTTTTATTCTCAACCATTGAAGGCCAATGGATTTGAGGATTTTGACGACGCAGAGTTGATTGACCACATTGCAGGCAGCGTGGCCCGTGGATACGGACGCATGTATGGCTATGGCGTCGATTTCAAATTGATCGGAAAAGAAACGCCTCACCAGTCACCTTTGCTGGTTCAGTACAACGCCCCGCTTAAGCGCTGTACGTTTTTTATCAGCACTCGTGACAAAACATGGCACAGCTTTGAGCAATATCTCGAGTTTTTCGAAGGGCTGCCCAAGCAGGTGGTGTACGAGGCTTTTTTCGCGCATGAATCAGGCCATTGCGTTCAAATGCGGGAGCAAATTGATTTTGGACCTGTTCGGCGTCGTCACCGTGAGGAATTGTATGCCGACGTCTTTGCCCTGTCGCATGTCGAGCGTTATTACCCCAAGCATCGTAAGGCATTTCAAGAAGCGCAGTTAAAAATGCGTCGCGCAGCGCTGGGCATTCAAAACGAATACGACTTTTACAAAGAATTACTGAGATTGCATTACAGCCCTGGTCTTCAATCGGCATTGAAAGTGAAAAATCCGCAGGAAAGAGCGTACTCAATAGCCAAGGCAGTCGATCTCTTGTGATAGTTTGTTATCGTGATAAGCAATCAAGCTTAATCCCAAGGAAGCACAGGAGTAGTTAGCATGGATCAAATGAAATTTGGCTTGGCAGAGAAAATCAGGGAAACAACAGTCAATCGAAGGGGCTTTTTGCTCACGTCGCTCGCAGGCGGCTTTGCCGTGGCCTCTGAGCCTCTGTTCGCCCAAGCGATCAAAACAGACACGCAGGGCATCACCGCCGGTGAAGTGAAAGTACCGGTCAAAGACGGGCAAATTCCAGCTTACCGGGCCATGCCAGCCAAAGGTGGAAGTTTCCCTGTCATCCTTGTGATTCAGGAAATTTTCGGTGTTCACGAATACATTCAGGACATTTGCAGACGCTTGGCCAAGCAAGGCTACTATGCGATTGCCCCGGCGCTGTTCAGCCGCGAAGCGGATGTTTCCAACATGAGTCTCGATGCAATCTTGAAGGAAGTGGTGCCAGTGGTGCCCGATGCCCAAGTGATGACCGATATTGATTCCACCGTGGCTTTTGCCAAGGCCAGCGGCAAGGTCAATACCGCCCGTTTGGGTATTGTTGGCTACTGCTGGGGAGGCCGCACGGTATGGCTTTACGCGAACCACAATCCGGCCGTGAAAGCGGGTGTGTCTTACTACGGTTTGTTGGCAGGTCTAAAAGGACCGAACAAACCCGCAGACCCGGTGGATGTGGCCGCAAGCCTGAAGGTGCCCGTGCTGGGTCTGTATGCGGGCGAGGATAGTTTCGTGCCCGATGAGGTGGTGGACAAGATGCGTAATGAGCTGGGCAAAGGCAACAGTGCCTCTGAAATCGTGGTATTCCCAGCGGTCAACCATGGTTTTCATGCAGATTACCGCCCCACTTACGACCGACGGGCCGCCACGTATGCCTGGAAGCTGACTTTGGACTGGTTTAAGGAACGAGGCGTGTAATTCGGGGTTCAGACGGGTGCGGTTTGAGGTGAATTGTCTGCATTCATGCAAGATTGTCTTGGATTGACTTAGACAAGGATGACTCAAACCGCTCAAGCGTTTACACTTGATACACCCCAATCGTTTGGTTAAAACTCCAACAACATGAAAACCGAGAATCCTTTAGCGCTAGACAATCAGCTTTGTTTCTCTTTGTATGCCACTTCCCTGGCAATCACCCAGGTTTACAAGCCCCTGTTGCAACCTTTGGGCTTAACCTTTCCGCAGTATCTGGTGATGATGATCCTGTGGAAAGAGGACGGTGTCAGCCTCATCAATGTGGCCCGTCAGCTGGGCCAACAGCCAGGCGCACTGACGCCAGTGATCAAACGCATGGCTGAACAAGGCCTGTTGACCCGCAATCGAAGTACCGATGATGAAAGGCAACTGCAAATTTACCTCACTGAAGAAGGCAAGCGGATTCGGGAAAAAGCGCTGGACGTTTACGCGTGTGTGGTTGAACAATGTGGCATGACACCCATGGACATTCATCGATTGAAATGCGAATTGGATGCCTTGCGTGAACGACTGCTAAAAGCCTGATCGCTTGTTCGTAATTGGTTATTGCGATAACATTTGCCGATCACTGGCAAATTTTATTGAATTGTTCTTGTAAATAGTTACTGCGATAACTATTTGCTGCTTCATCCACCTAATCAAAGCAAAGGAGAAAACAATGCAAGTCGTGTACTCAACCAAAGCCACATCCACCGGCGGCCGTGAAGGCGGCTCAGCCACCGACGACGGGCGCTTGAAAGTGCAACTCAGCACGCCCAAGGAGTTGGGTGGTGCCGGCGGCCCAGGTACCAACCCTGAGCAATTGTTTGCAGCAGGCTACTCGGCCTGTTTTATCGGCGCAATCAAATTTGTGGCTGGACAGGAAAAAATCAGCTTGCCTTCCGAGCCTGAAATTACCGCCACAGTGGGGATCGGTGGCAACCCGAAAGGTGTGGGTTTTGCAATCACTGTGGACATGAGTATCAAGCTGGACGGCATGGACAAAGCCGCCGCCAATGCGCTGGTGGAGAAGGCGCATCAGGTGTGCCCTTACTCCAACGCAACCCGTAACAATGTGGATGTAAAGTTGACTGTGGTGTAAGCGCTCACAGGCTGTTAACCGTTTGAAAAGCGGTGGGCTTGAAAAAGCCCGCCGCTTTTGTTTTTTGTAGGGAAAATTGAATGGTCAAGCACTATGCCAAACCTGCGTGGATGAACAATGCCGAGGGGCAGGTACGCTGTGCAGGTTTCGAATTGGAATTTGCCGGGCTTGATTTGCAAACCGCAGCCAGTGCAGTGGCGCAAGCGGTGCGCGGCGAGGTGATCAAGGATACCCAGGCCGAATGCAAGGTAAAGCACCCACAATTTGGCGATTTCAAGATTGAACTGGACTGGAGCTTTGCCAAGAACATGGCACGCAAGCGGCTCGAAGAGCAGGGGGCCAGCGAGGATGCCGTGCTGGAATTGATGACCGACCTGGCACGTCAGGTTGTGCCTCTTGAGGTGGTTTGTCCACCAGTTCCAGTTGATCAACTCGGCATACTTGACGACATGGTGAGCGCCTTGCAACACGCTGGTGCGCTGGGTACGTCCGATTCACTGCTTTACGCATTTGGCGTGCACATCAACACCGAATTGCCTGCGCTGGATTCGAAAACACTGGTGCCCTATTTGCAGGCCTATTGCGTGTCGCAGTACTGGTTGATGAAGGCACATGACGTGGACACACTGCGTCGCTTAACGCCTTACATCGACACCTATCCCAAAAAGTACATCCATGAGGTGATGACCTACACGGCCGATACACCCTTGGAACAAATCATGGACGATTACCTGGAATACAACCCCACGCGGAACCGGGGCATGGATTTGCTGCCTTTGTTCAAACAGATTGATGAAGCGAGGGTGCTGGCTGCGGTGCAGGATGAACGCGTCAACGCCCGACCTACATTCCATTACCGCTTGCCCAACTGCGAGATTGAAAAGCAGGGTTGGGGCTTGGCCGACAGCTGGAATATTTGGTGCGTGGTGGAACACTTGGCTGCGGACCCGGTCACATTAAGGTCCATGTGTGAACAATGGACTGATTACAACGAAAACCTGATCAACTTGAAGGAAGAGCCTTGGCACCAGCAACTGGCGACCATTCACGAAAACCTGTTGTCGGTGTGACCGGCAATGCCAAATGGTGGTCGCCCTCGTGGTTCAGTATCCGGTTTGCCGTGTGGCTGGCCGGCGGCACAGCCCGGCGCATCAGCGTGAGGCACCCGTGGCCGATTTCAAAAATTGATGCCTTGATTGTGAGTGGTGGTGACGACATTCACCCCTCCCTGTATGGCGAAGAGGAAGCGCCCAAAGCGCATTACGACCCTGATCGCGATGCCCTGGAGCAGGCGCATATCGCCTGGGCTTTAAAGCACCAGTTGCCCATGCTGGGAATTTGCCGCGGCACCCAGTTGATCAATGTTAGCTTGGGTGGCAGTTTGCACATCGACATTCGCGCAAAGCGCAAGTTAACCTCAAACAGGGGCACGGTATTGCCACGTAAGACCGCTGCCTTGCGGGCCAGCAGTTGTCTGGCCTCAGTAACCCGTGCCAGCAGGTTGCGAATAAACAGCCTTCATCATCAGGCCATTGACCAACTCGGTGAGGGTATTCGAATCGTGGCTCGAGATCTGGATGGATTCGTGCAGGCCATTGAACCCGCAGAGCACTGTCACTGGTTGGGTGTGCAATGGCATCCGGAATATTTACTCTACCGCCCGCAGCAACGGCGCCTGTTCAAATGGCTTGTGCAACAATGCAAGCAAGCTTCCCTCCGCGTGTAATCCATGTCGTATCTATTGCTGTTTGCCTCTGCTTTTTTGGCGGCCACCATTTTGCCCTTTTATTCCGAAGTGGTTTTGTTTGCCATGATTCGTGCCGGTGAACCCGCTGGTTTGTTGCTGGCTGTGGCGGCAGTTGGCAATACCTTGGGATCGGTGGTGAATTGGGTGTTGGGGCGCTACTTGCTGCATTTCCAGCATAAAAAATGGTTTTACTTCAAGCCTGAGCAAATCGAGAAAATGCAAACCTGGTTTCAGCGCTACGGTGTTTGGAGTTTGTTGTTGGCCTGGATGCCGATTGGTGGCGACCCTTTAACCCTGGTCGCCGGTATCATGCGAGTGAAGCTATGGCTTTTTATTGTGCTGGTCGGTATTGGAAAAACATTGCGCTATGTGGCGGTAATTTATTTTTCTGAAATGTCGGTGGCCTGGTTTTAATCAGTTCGAACAAGAGGGAAACAAAGTAGTCATGAACCCGAGTGATTTGCCCAACCTGGATGCCAACTGTTTCAAGCAACCTGATCGTGAACTGCTGGGCGACAGCTTGTTGCATCCGCCGCGCATTTTGATTCTGTATGGTTCGTTGCGTGCACGTTCATTCAGCCGTTTGGCAGCCGAGGAAGCTGGGCGCTTGCTAACCTTGATGGGGGCCGAGGTCCGGTTTTTTAACCCGGAAGGCTTGCCTTTGGTGGATGAAGCGAATGAGCAACACCCCAAGGTTCAAGAACTTCGCGAGCTGGCGGATTGGTCGGAAGGTCAGGTGTGGAGTTCGCCCGAGCGCCATGGTGCCATGACAGGCGTGATGAAAACACAAATTGACTGGTTGCCCCTGACCGGTGGTGCCAAGCGGCCCACACAGGGCAAAACTCTGGCTGTGATGCAGGTGTGCGGTGGTTCGCAATCATTTAATGTGGTGAACCAGTTACGCGTGTTGGGGCGGTGGATGCGCATGATCACCATTCCCAATCAATCATCAATTGCCAAAGCATTTATGGAGTTTGATGAGAACAACCGCATGAAACCTTCGCCGTATTACAACCGACTGGTGGACGTGATGGAAGAGCTTATGAAATTCACCTTGCTGACGCGCGGCCACGCGCAATACCTGGTTGATCGCTATTCCGAGCGTGTAGAGTCTGCAGAAGAGTTGTCCAGACGTGTGAATCAGCGCAGCATTTAATGTTGAATAGGTAGGCGAAACACTGTGTTGAAAACATTGGCCTGTTTTGTTTTACTGATCAGTCTGGGCGCAGCCCATGCGGGCAGCGCCACGGTTGCCGCCGCTGCCACCCTGCGCTACGCGCTGGATGAAATTTCTCCGCAATTTACCAAAGCCACTGGGCACAGCCTGAAGGTGGCATATGGCTCTTCAGGCAACTTCTACAGCCAGATTAAACAAGGTGCGCCGTTTGATGTGTTTTTGTCAGCCGACATGGTGTTTCCTCAAAAGCTGGTGGATGAAAAACTGGCTGCATCGCCGGCATTGCCCTATGCCGAGGGGCGTTTGGTGTTGTTGTTGCCGCATAAAAGCCGCCTGAAACCCGATGGCACGCTGGCAGACCTGGCCGCCGCATTGAAGGATGGACGTTTGAGCAAGTTGGCCATGGCCAATCCCACCGTGGCACCGTATGGCATGCGCGCGCAAGAAGCGCTGATGCATGTTGATTTGTGGGTTGAAGCAAAACCGCGACTGGTCACTGGCGAGAATGTGGGCCAGGCGACGCAATTTGTGGCCTCAGGCGCTGCACAGGCTGGGTTGGTGGCCTTGTCGCTGGCCCTTGCGCCCGAGCTGGCTGCACGTACCCAATATGCCTTGGTGCCCCGTGAATGGCATCAACCTTTGGTACAGGGCATGGTGTTGATTCGCCCCGGTAACCCGGCTGCAAAGGCATTTGCAGATTTCATGAGCTCGGCACCTGCTCGCGCCATACTCAAGAGGTACGGCTATGACGAGGTGCGTGAACGATGATGGATTGGTCTGCGTTTTCGCTGTCCATTCAACTTGCCTTGGGCACCCTCTTGGTGTTGTTGCCGCTGGGCCTGCTCGCGGGTCGATGGTTGGCCCGCACAGCCTTCAAAGGCCGCACCTGGATCGAGGCCGCCATTTTGTTGCCCTTGGTGTTGCCACCCACAGTGATGGGTTATTACCTGTTGGTTGCCTTGGGCGGTGGGTCGCCTGTGGGGCAGTGGCTTCAAAACAATTTTGGCGTGTCGCTCACTTTCAATTTTGCGGGTCTGTTACTGGCCTCGGTGTTGTTCAATATTCCTTTCATGTTGCAACCCATTCAGCGGGCATTTGAGTCCATTCCCTACAATCTGAATGAGGCCGCACAGGTGAGCGGTTTGAGCAGTTGGGCCATTTTCACCAAAGTGGAATTGCCTTTGGCCTGGCCCGGCATTTTGTCGGCGATGGTGCTCACTTTTGTGCATACCCTGGGTGAGTTCGGCGTGGTGCTGATGATAGGCGGGAGCATTCCCGGAGAAACGAAAACCCTGGCGATTTCAATTTACGACAGCGTGCAAAGTTTTGACTTGAATGCAGCCCACACCATGTCGCTGGCCCTGTTGATGTTTTCGCTGGTGGCGGTGGCCACTTCGCTGTGGCTGTCTGGCCGAAGAAGGCGCAAACCATGAGCCAGATGCAGCACACAAGTAGCGTATTGCATGTTGAAATTGAGCAGCAAAAGCCCATGCCGCTGCGTGCAAATTTTTCCTGTGAGGCCGGGCAATTGCTTGCCCTGGTGGGGCCTTCCGGGGCGGGCAAGTCGTCCATTTTGCGCGTGTTGGCAGGCTTGATGAAACCAGCGAGTGGTCGCATCGAAGTGGGCGGGCAGGTGTGGCTCGACACACAGAAAGGAATTTTTCAAACGCCTCAGCAGCGTCGGGTTGGTTTGGTCTTTCAGAATTACGCCTTGATGCCCCACCTTAGCGCTGCTGCCAACGTGGCGCTGGCTTTGCAACACTTGCCCAAGGGTGAACAAATTATTGAAGCGGTGCAGTGGCTCAAGCGCGTGCGCTTGACCGCGGACGAAGCCATGCGCAAACCAGCCCGCTTATCCGGTGGGCAACAACAACGCGTTGCGCTGGCCAGGGCCCTGGCCCGTCAGCCCCAGTTGCTGTTGCTGGATGAGCCTTTTTCCGCGGTGGATCAAATGAACCGTGAAGGCTTGTACCGATTGTTGGCGGAACTGCGGGCCGACCTGAATATCCCGATTGTGCTGGTCACCCACGACTTGAATGAAGCCCGCATGCTGTGCGACAAACTGGTGGTGCTGGACCAAGGGCAGGTGCTGCAGGAAGGTCCGGCCTTTGAGGTGCATCGAAGACCCCGTAACTCCAGAGTGGCTGACCTGGTGGGCATTCAAAACCGCTTTCATGGGGCATGGCTTGGACCCGGCCAGGAAGCAGGCGTGGGGCATTTGCAATGGACCCGTGCACTGGATACTCAGCAGGCAATACCTTCCAACAGCTTTCAGCTTCGGGTGAAGGACAAAGGCAAGATTCCACCCGGTTTCCCGGTGAACTGGGTGGTGCATGCAGATGGCTTGGCCTTGAAGCCGGCAGCTTACAACTTGCAGCGTGAGGGTTTTGTAGCGTTGCCTGTCCTGGTACAAGCGCACCGTGATCTGGGTGAACTCAGCTTGATTGATCTGGCCCTGGATGTGGCGCCGTTCGAGACGCTGAAGATGGCTGTGTCCGGGGCGCAGCGCTTGGGTCTGAAAAAGGGCGAGGCCTGTGTGGTGGAAATGGATTTGGGATTAATTCACATCATGCCGAAAAAACACCGACAGTAATAAACTGTAACTGTGATTAGGTAAAGTACGAAACAAAGTAAGTAACTGATTTACAAGATGAATCTGAAAGTGTTGGCTTGAAGTATGAAGGTTTGGAGACAATTCAAACTTACAATACAAAATGAGCAAAACACTTCAGTCCGCGCTGGCGCTCAGCACGCTTGCGCTTCTTGCCGGTTGCCTGGGTGGCAACGATTCCAGCATTCTGGCTGGGGGTGATGGCCCCACGGTCACCAACCCCAACGAAGAGACGCCGGTCGAACTGGAGCCGGGGGATGGCATTCGTGTTTTGTCCAATCGTGCCGACTTGATCAGCGACGGCAATGCCTTGGTTGAAATTACGGCCGAAGACCCTGCCAATTTGCAGAATGTCAAAGTGATGCTGGGCTCCGTGGATGTAAGCGACCAGTTTGCGCTGCGCGAAAATGGCCGTTACATGGGTCGCATTCAGGGCTTGGCCTTGGGTGAAAACCGCATCATGGCAGTGTTGAAAAACACAGGCCGAATTGTGACCACCATCACCAATCACCCCAACGGTGGACCGGTGTTCTCCGGGCCGCAAGTGCAACCGTGGACCTGCACCAACGAGGGCACCATGGATGCCCAGTGCAATCAGCCGGCCGTGTTCAGTTTTTCATATCTGCCTGCCAACAAACTGCAACACGTACTCACCAACTCCAATTTCCAGGAACAGGAATTTGCACCCACTTTCCTGCCATACGATCCGGAAAACCCACCGCCCGCCAGTGAAATTGCGATGACCACAACCGACAACGGTGTGACTGTACCCTTTATTGTTCGCACTGAACGGGGTGTGCAAAACCGCGATCGTTATCAAATCCGCACACTGTTCAACCCGGCCGAGGATTGGCAACCGTGGAAGCCTCAGCCGCAGTGGAATGGCAAAGTACTGATTCACCATGGTGGCAACGTGGGCGTCACCTATGGTCCGGGCAATCCACCGAATGGTGACATTTCGGGTACAGCGCCAGACGGTGCGGAGTTTTTGCTGGGTGACAGCATTACAGTGGCTTTGGGGCGCGGCTTTATTGCCACCTCAACTGCCCTGGCCAATTTGGGGCACAACGTGAATCTGGTGACTGCCGCTGAATCGCTGATGATGGTGAAGGAACGGATTGTTGAGCAATATGGCGAAATCCGCTACACCATGGGCACAGGCTGCTCGGGTGGTGCGATTGCCCAGCAACACATTGCCAATGCCTACCCTGGTATTTATCAGGGCATCATCGTGCAGTGTTCATACCCCGATGTCTGGACCACAGCCACTCAGTTTGCGGACTACAACCTGTTGAACTCCTATTTCGGCAATCGCTACCAAGGGGTGAATGAAGCAGACAATTCCCGCCAGTTTCCGCAATTTGCTCCCAACTTCCTGCCTTACGTGCAGTGGAGTGCCGTGTATGGGCATTTGCCAATCAACCCAGTGCTGTCGGACAACGCATTTTTTCCAAAAGCCTACCCATATGCCCAGAATTGTCGTGGCTTGAATGGCGCGGCCACGCCCTACGATCCAGTCAACAATCCGGGCGGTTTGCGTTGTGGTTTGATCGATTACATGAGCACCCAGTTTGGCTTCAGAACACCCGATGTGTGGAGTGCCAACGAAAAGAAAATCGGACGTGGATTTGGTGGTATTCCCTTGGACAACGTGGGTGTTCAATACGGTTTGGGTGCCTTGAAGCAAGGCACCATCACAGCCGATCAGTTTCTGGACTTGAACCGCAATATTGGCGGTTTTGATGTGGACATTCAACGCGTGGCCAACCGCACCGTGGCGGACCCATTGGCTTTGGCCAATTCCTATAAAACAGGCGCGGTGAACACGGCCGAGCACCTCAGCAATATCCCGATTATCGACTTGCGGGGCCCCGATCCCGGCATTGCACACGATGCTTTCCACAGTTGGCAAATGCGCGCCCGTTTGAATGCCACACAGGGGCACTTTGACAACCATGTCATCTGGTTCGGGCAATTGGTGTTGGCCGGTGACTCCACCTACAGCACCGAGGCCTTGCTGGTGATGGATCGTTGGTTGAGTCAGATTGAGGCTGATGACAGCAACAAGCCACTGCGCGAAAAAGTAGTGGCCAACAAACCGCGCGCAGCCCGCGACAAATGCTTGTCAGCGCAAAGCATTTATGCAGATGACGGGCCTTTTGTTCCGCTCAGTGGTAACCTGTTTTATCCAGATCCCGTGTTGCCCATGGCCAACTCGAGCAGTATTCCGAAGCCACCTCCCGAGGCGGGTCAAATTTTTGATCAACTCAGCAATCAGGTGTGTGGTCTGGACTTCTCGGCTTTTGACGCCACGGGCATGTCGGGCCAACTCACCGGCCCCATTGCAGAGCTGCAACATGTCTTGGTGCAAACCCGGTTTGGCACACCGCGCACAGTGGCGGGTGACGATATTCGCACCCTCGCCAACAAATGCGTATTGAAGCCAGTGGATGCAGCCGACTATGCGGGGGTAATGTCCATCACCGACCCCGCAGCCTTTGTGGCCCAGGTGAAGGAAATTTTCCCGCAAGGTGTGTGCGACTATACCAAACCGGGAGTAGGTACACAGCCCACACAAACCTGGTTGCGATATGGCACTGCCACCGAGAAGTTGATTGGCGGTACGCCGTTGCCGGCAAAGCCTGCCAACTCTCGCCAGGGGTGGTCAGCACCTGCTTTTAGAAATGTTAATTCACAGTAATTAATTATTTATCAATTGAACGAACAGAGGGGGCTTTACCACGGTAATGCCCCCTTGTTTTTTCTCTGACTCGGGCAAACTGCTTGTATTGAATCCAGTGACCCCATTCCCTTTGAACTCAGAACAAGTAACTCCCGATGTGTTGGAGCACAGCCCTGTTGGCCTGATGCAGGTTGATCACACCGGGAGAATCCTCTCCATGAATTCCTATTGCGCCGATATCTTTGGATACTCGGTCGCTGAATTGCTGGATCAGCCTTTTGAAATGCTGCTGCCGCCCGAGTTGAGGCCGGGCCACGCCGGGCTGTTTCAGGAATTCATGCAGTCCTCAAGAGGCCGCATGATGGGGCAGGGTACCGGGCAAAAATACTTCCCTGCCCACCACAAAGCGGGCCATGAAATTTCCGTTCAAATTGGTCTGAATGTCAACAGGGAAGGGGTAAGGCCAGTTGTAATTCTGGCTATTGTGGATGTGACTGACAAAGCCAGGTTATTGAATGAACTCAAGCATGGCAATGAACGCCTTCGTCACAAAACCAAAGAATTGATGCAAGTGGTGAGGCAACAGAACCATTTTTTGAACGTGGTCAGCCACGAGTTGCGTACGCCTTTGAATAACTCGCTGGAGATGTTGAACCAGCTGTCGGCCACGCAATTGGATGAGGATCAGGCTGAATTGTTTCAAGACCTGGACAAAGCCAATATTGATGTCACGCGCAGTGTAAAAATGTTGATGGATTATGCCGACAGCATGCTGGGTGAGCTGCAACTGGAAGAGGAAGAGTTTGACCTGCGTGCCCTGTGGCTTGATCGCTTGCGACTGGTGCAACGCGCGCACCCGGGGCAAATTCACTTGCTGCAAATCCGTGAGGAATTCGAATTTGATCCTGTGGTGTTGGGCGACAAAGTGCGCATTGGGCGAATGATGCACGGCCTGATCGACAACGCCATGAAGTTTTCCGATGCACATCAGATCAAAGTGCATATTGCCTTCAAAGCGGAGCCCCAGGCTCAACTGTTCTTTGAGATCAGCGATGATGGAATTGGTATGGCCGATTCACTGATTCAATCGATAGGTCAGCCGTTTGCCAATCAGGCGGTGCGCCGTACCCGTGGCGGTGGCGGTATGGGAGTGGGGTTTTATCTGACCCACAAATATCTGGAGTTGATGGGTGGGCAGTTTTCATTGAAAAGCCGTCAGGGTGAAGGCACCGTCAGCAGTTTTGAATTGCCGCTTCATTTAATGGGGCGAGCCGCTGCGCAGGCCTTGTCGGCCGAACAGGTCGGTGATGATTTGCCTTTGAGCAAGCTGCGGCTTTTGCTGGTGGAAGATGATCCCACTGTGGCGAAAATCAATGCCATTCGACTTCGCAAACTGGGTGCCCAGGTGGTGGTGGCAGGCAATGGTCAGGTGGCCGTGGAAATGCTTCAAGACAAAAACGTCGAAATTGCCGCGATACTGATGGACTTGCACATGCCGGTGATGGATGGTTTCAGCGCAACACGCCACATTCGGGACATGGTTGAATACGTAAAAATTCCGATTGTGGCAGTGACTGCAGGTTCGCGTTTGGCTGAATATGCACGCGCCATGGCGGCTGGTATTGATGCTTTTTACTCCAAGCCTTTTGAGCCCAACGTGCTGGTTCAATACTTCAAGGCGCGTGGTTTGATTCGCTAGTACAATGTAATTTTATTACTTCGGGTTTGCCCCGCTTGTGCATGAATTTACTTGACCGAATCCGAATGGAATTGGGCCAATTCTCTGCTGCTGAACAGGCAGTAGCGCAGTTGGTGTTGAAAGATCCCAGTGGTTTTCAAAAAATGCCAGTGACCGAGTTGGCCAAACGCGCGGGTGTCAGCAGCCCATCGGTGGTTCGGTTTTGTCGTTCCCTGGGTTATGAGGGTCTAAGTGACTTCAAATTGAAACTCGCTGCCAGTCTGAATGCAGGCGTGCCCTTCATCCACCAATCCGTGCAGGCCGGTGACAACGGCGAAACCTTGATTCAAAAGGTACTCGACAACGCCATACACACCCTGAATACCTTTCGCAATACCGTTCCGGTCAAACCGATTGACAAAGCCACGCAGCTTCTTGCCAAAACGATTGCAAGAAAGGGTCGGCTGGTTTTTTACGGTGTGGGAAATTCAGGTTTTGTGGCGATGGATGCCGAGCACAAGTTTTTCAGGATGGGCTGCACGGCACATGCCTACTCGGATGGGCATTTACAGATTATGGCAGCGTCTATGTTAAACAAAGCCGATTGTCTCATCATCATTTCCAATTCAGGCCGCAGTCAGGATTTGCTGGATGCGACACAAATTGCACGTGCCGCGGGTGCAAGCACCATTGCCATCACAGCGTCGGGTTCGCCACTGGCACAGGCGGTACAGGTGCATATTCCAGCCGATCACGGCGAGTATTATGAGCAGTACAGTCCCATGGTGTCGCGTTTGTTGCACCTGTGTGTGGTGGATGTGTTGGCCACGCAAGTGGCCTTGCAACTGGGCGATTCAGTGCAAAAGAACATGGCTCGCTTGAAGAAAAACCTGATCGACAGCCGTTACACCAAATAGGCCGGATTGGCGAAATTTTCTGGCAAGGCTTTAAAGCCTGTTTCACAGGCAATCAGGCTGGTGTTTTCGAAACCCGGCAGGTTCGGAAACTTCTCATCAGCCTGGGCTGAGCACACCAGCAACACGTTACCCTGTGCGCCGCCAAAGCAGGGCATGGTGGGCTTGGCCAAGGGCAGTTCGATGCTCTCAATGTATTCGCCACGCTCGCTAAAGCGGTCCAGCCGGTAACCCTCCAGAATGGCAGCCCAGTAGCTGCCATCGGCAGAAAAGCAAGCGCCATCCGGTCGAGCAGTGCCCTCTGTGTATTGCCTGATCAATTGCCGATTGCTCAACTCTCCGGTCTCGACTGCATAATCAAATCGCCATATGCATTTGTGCCGTGTGTCGCTCAGGAAAACCGAGTCCCCTTGGGGCGAAAAGGCAAGGCCATTGCCCACGATCAAATCGTTTATCTTTGGTTGGGCTTGTCCTGCCTCAATGCAATACAGGACGGCAGTGGCGGGGCTGCGGGCATCCACCAGTGTGGATATCCAGATTCGGCCCGCGTGGTCGGCGCGGCCGTCGTTGAAACGATGTTTGCTTGAATCGAAAGGAGCATCCAATTTCAGGGTGCAGCTGTCGCCCTCGATCAGCCAGCCGCCTTGTCTGCCCAGTCCAACCCAAATGTTCTTATTCGCAGTGGGCAATACGCAGCCTATTTCGTCGGGCAGTTGCAAGGTACTGAGTAACGCGGTGTTGTCCAGCGCTGTGTTCAGCACATCGCTTTGATTCAAGCGGTACAGGGTACGCGTGTTGATGTCTACCCAAGTCCAGCCACCATGCGCATACCGAGGGCTTTCGGCCAGGCTGCAGGCAGGCAGTGGCAAGGCTTGCCAATCCATCATTGCGCTGAATTCTTCAGGAAATGGTTGATCAGGTGCGCTGTCACCGGGTTCTCTGCAGGGGCGTGGCCAGGTGGTACGCTCTGTTCCAGTTGCTCTGCAATGCCTTTGCCCAATTCAACCCCCCATTGATCAAATGGATTGATGTTCTGCATGGCAGCCAGCGCTGCGGTGCGGTGTTCCCACATACACAACATTGCGCCAAGTGAGTAGGGGGTTAGCGAATCGAGAAACACCATTTGAACTGGACGGTGTCCTGGGCAGGATTTGAAATTGGTGGCGGTGTTGTTGAGCTCCTCGGGTGAGTTCAAGCGGCCCACCGAGAACGCTTCAGACTGCGCCAAGGCATGCGAGAGCAACACTTGGTGCGACTGGATTTCATCATGATCGGGTTGCACCACGGCGATCAATTCAACCGAACTGGCAATTTTGCTTTGGTGCAGCATCTGGAAAAAAGCATGTTGCCCATTGGTGCCCACATCGCCCCACAAAATCGGGCAGGCGGGTTTGCCGAGCAACTCGCCTTGGTTGTTCACACCTTTGCCCAGCGATTCCATCCAAAGTTGTTGCAGGTAGGGCACCAGCTGGCTCAAGCGGGAATCGTAAGGGCTTAACATCAGCGAGGCGGCACCGTGTTCCAGGTTGTACAGGTCGCTTAACGCAAGAAGTGTGGGAATACACTGGCTGGCTTTGTTTTGCAATACGTGGCCGTCCATCAAGGCGGCGCCTTCAAGCAGTTCATTGAACACCGGGTTGCCGTGCACCATGCGCACACCAATGGATACGGGTCCCCACAGTGAATATCTACCGCCCACAGTTTCACTGAATTCAAACACCCGGTCCGCTGCCACGCCCAACTCGATGGCTTTGTTGGGTTTGCAGGTTGCAGCCACCAGCGCCTTGGGGCGGTACGCTGGCCCCGCAGCATCCAGCCACTTGAAAATATGCTGTGCGTTGTGCAAGGTTTCACGGGTTGAAAACGATTTGCTGGCAATCACGACCAAAGTGGTTTTCGGGTTCAATGAGGCCAGCGCGGCTTTCATTTCATGAAAGTCCACATTCGCGGCAAACCGAATGTTCATTGCGGGTGCTTCACCCAGATCCAGTTTGCTGAACACGTCATTCAACAGCCGGGGGCCGAGGTCCGAGCCACCAATGCCCAGATGCAACACGCTGTCGTAGCGTTCACCGTCGGGCGTGGTGTAACGGCCTGAGCGCACCTGGTCGACAAAGCTTTCCATGTGTTGTTGTACTTGCCTGGTCAGCGCCAACTCGTCTCGACCATTCACCACCAAAGAAATTGGTGAATGATAGGCCTGCATGTTGCAGGCTGCACGCAAGGCCCAATGGCCTGCAGGCCGGTTTTCAGTACCGTTGACCACCTCGCCACTGAACATGCGGCGAAGGAAGGTGGACAAATGCTGATGTGCCTGCGTTCTTTCAAAGTTCAACACATGGCTGGCGTTGTAAAGCTGTCGATCCAGATTGATGTGAACAGGCCCGACACTGCGGGAGAGAAAACCAGGATTGAAAGCGGATGTGTTCATGAATATGGCAATAAAAAAAGGCGTTGAATAATCGCTTCAACGCCCAGTTTCGCATGACTTCAAGAAAGTGTGTTTACTCTGCCCACAAATTTGAATCAGGGTGTGTTTTGGGGTTCAGTCATGAAGCCCAGTTTCTCGACGCCTGCACGTTGTGCTGCGGCCATCACCTGTATCACTTTTTCGTATTCCACCGCTTTGTCGCCCTGAATGCGCAACTCTGGTTGCTTGTCTTGTTGTGCCACAGCCTGCAGGCGAAGCTCCAGGTTTTCAAAGGTCAGTGTTTCATCGTTCCACATCAGGCTGCCATCCCGTTGCACGGTGAGTGTAACCACGTCGGGTTTGACCTCTGTGGGTTGCTGGCTGGCCTGCGGCAAATCAACTTTCACCGAATGCGTAATCACCGGCACGGTGATGATGAAAATAATCAGCAGCACCAACATCACGTCCACCAGCGGCGTCATGTTGATTTCACTCATTTCCTGCTGATCGTCGTAAGAATTGAACGACATGGCTTACGCCTCCTTTTTCAAGGGCATGGTGCGTACGGCAGAGTCTTTTTGCATGGGGGACCCGGTCAGGAAGTAGGCGTGCAACTGGCGCGCAAATCGGTTCAACTTGCTCAGCAAGCCTTTGTTGGCCCGGGTCAGTGCGTTGTAGCCCAGCACCGCTGGAATGGCCACGGCAAGGCCGAATGCAGTCATGATCAGGGCCTCGCCCACCGGGCCTGCGACTTTGTCGATACTGGCCTGGCCTGAAACACCAATGCCCACCAGCGCATGGTAAATGCCCCACACCGTACCGAACAGGCCAACAAACGGGGCTGTAGAACCCACTGAAGCCAAAATGGACAGACCAGACTGCAGCTTTTCAGCGGCTTCATCCATGGCGCCGCGCAGCGCTTCGCTGAGCCAGTCGGCCAGGCTGATTTGCCCGTGCAGGTCGTCTTTGTTCGTGCTGTGATGGTTCACAGCCGCCTGGCCCTCGATCGCCATGTGGTGAAACGGGTTGCCGGTGTCTTTGCCCAGCACCTGAAGACCTTCTGCGAAGCTGTGGGTGTGCCAGAACTTGTCGACTGCGCCAACATTTTTACGCAGGCGATACAGGCGAATGCTGCGGGTGATGATGACGTACCAGGACGCAATCGACATGATCAACAGCAGCAGTGCCACGCTTTTGATGACCCAGTCACCTTGGGCCCACATGGCGGCCATACCGTAAGGGTTGTTTTCCATTTCAATAAACCTCGCTTAAATTCAATGTTCTCAGTTATTCAATACAAAAGAAACCGGTTGCACATACCAAAACGGAATTGGCTTGTCGCCTCGTTTCGCGGGCACGTACTTCCAGGTTTTCACAGCCTGAAGGGCTGCATTGTCCAGTCGCGGAAATCCGCTTGACCGGTTCAGCTTGATTTCACCCACACTACCGTCAGGGAGAATGTACACATCCAGCATCACCCGCCCTTGCTCGCCCAATCGGCGTGACAGTGCCGGGTATTGCGGCGCCGGGTTGTTCAGGTGCGCGGCGTCCGTGCGTGGCGGCGTTACAGGTGCTGGCGCCTCGGGTGCTGGCGTGGCCTGTTGAACAGGCGCAGATGGCGGCGCAGGTGGAGTTGGGGCCGCTTGCTGTACCGGTTCCTGCGCCACTTCACGCACAGGCTCGGGCTTTGGTGTTGGCTTGGGCGTCGGTTTGGCCACAGGCTTTGGTGTGGGTACGGGTTTTGGTTCCGGCTTGGGCGGCGGCACTGGCTTGGGCGGTGGCGGGGCGGGTTCAGGTTCAGGCGCTACCAATACACCCACTACGCTGGGTGGCGTAACAACAGGCTCACTGACGCTGAGTTGTTGCGCGGCCCAAACCAAACCCAGCACGTGCAACAACACCACACCGGCGAAGGTGACGGCATTGCTGATTGTTTGAGTGTTGTTGCCCTGTAGAGCACTCATTGGAACGGACATGGTGTTCAACGTTGTGTTCATTGAGTCAATTGCTTCGATCTTGCTTGCTGACTATTCAATCAGCAAGCAATTTTCATGCACTCCAATTTGTGAATGAGAATTAATATCAAAAAGAGTGTAGCAGATCTTGGCGATTAGAATTCGACCGACAAGCTCACATTGACGGTTCTCGGCGTGCTGGTACCCACACGCACTGCACCGAATGAATCGGTGGTAGTGCCTGCTTGCGCGTAGTTGTATTCTTCATCGGTGATGTTTTTCAGATTCAATTGCACTTTCCAACCATCTGCCTTGTAATAGGCCAAGGCATCCAGTTGCGCCCAGCCATCGTATTTGGCACGGTTCTCTGTAGACACAAACGAGCCAGTTTGAGCAAACACGCCAAGTCCCAGGCCCAATCCCTTGTACTGGCCACGTTGCACTTCATAAACGCCAAACAAATTACCAGAATGTTCAGGAATACCCGGCAGGACATTGCCTTCCTGACCCGCCAGTGAAGGGTCTACTGCAAGAAGTTGATTGTCCAGATAGGCATAGCCAGCCACCACGCGGAAAGAGTCATTCACTTTGCCAATGGCTTGAATGTCGAAGCCCAGGGTTTGGGTTTCGCCCAGGTTGGTGGACCATTGTTCCCCTGCTGGCAAACCAGATGAGGCCGGGTCAGTGACCGCCACATCGGACTTGCGCAAATCAAAAATTGCAGCGGTGATGTCCAGTTGCTTGTTCAACAACTGTTTTTTGATACCCAGTTCATACTGCTCAGTGCGTTCCGGGTCCAGCGGTGCACCGCCGATACCGTTGCCTGTTGCAGGGTTAAAGCCGGTGGCGGTAGTGGGGGTAAAACCTTTGGCCCAACTGCCGTAATACGACAAGGTGTCGGTAGCCTTGTACACCAGGCCAAGTCGGGGTGAAATGTCATCGCTGTCCACACCGGCTTGGCGATCTTCAAATTGGGTGCTGCGCAAACCCGCCAGCACATTCCATTTTTCTCCGATTGAGATCAGGTCTTGAATCACAAGGCCTTGCTGGCGCGCGCTGCTTCCGCCTTGGGTAAACGGACCCACCACCACTCCGCCGGGAGGAATGCCGCTGTATTGCCCGGTATTGACGTTGTATGTGATTTGGGTGCCCGACGCAGAAATCGTGTTGTTCACAATGCGTTCATAGTCACCTTGTAACAGGAACTTGTGACCGATGTTTTGCCCAAACAATGTGCCGCCATCGAGTTGCCACTGATACTTCAGCACCATGCTGTCGCTTTCGCCTTGGCCACCCTGTTGCGAGGCACGAATGGCCACATCGCCATTGTCTGCAACCACTTGCATATTGGGGCCAAGTGCTCTCGGGCTGGAGTCAAACAGGGTTTTGTCGACGCGGGTGCGTGAATAGTTGGCAGTGACCGACGAGCCATTGTCAAAGAAGTGTTCGGCCAGCAAGGCGAATCGATTGTAGTCGCTTTCGGTGTTTTCGTTCCAGCCGGGAATGCCGTAGAACTGGGTGCCGTTCAGGCGACCGCTGTAGGAATAGCCGGTGGCATTGTTGCCATCGAGCACCTGACCACGGTCTTGGGTGTAGGTGTCGGTGATGTATTCGTATTGCGCAGTGACCAGTGTTTGAGGACTCAGCTTCCAGGTCAACGAGGGCGCCACGAGCTGACGATCCCGGAAGGTGAAGTCACGGTGACTACCACTGTCCTCAGACGACAGAATCAATCGGTATGCAAACGTATCGCTCAGCGGTCCGGTGAAATCAGCTTCGACGCGATAATAGTCGTCGCTGCCGGCAATCACCTCGGCCGCCCTGTACTCGGTGAACTTTGGTTTTTTGGTGACATAGTTGATGACACCGCCTGGTTCGCCCTGACCATACAAAATTGACGCAGGGCCTTTCAAAATGTCGTAGCGCTCAATATTGGCGGTTTCAGTGGTGGCAATGTTGGTGGCATTGAACACGTTGTTGATGCGTGCACCGTCTTTGTAAAGCGACTGGGATGCATCGAAACCCCGAATCGAGAATTTTTCCTCGCCACCATTGCCCTGTTTGAATTTGGTGACACCAGCCACGTTGCGCAATGCATCTTCAACGTTGTTAACTTGCTGGTCTTCCAGAATGTCGATGGGAATGCTGATGGTGGTCAGCGGTGTGCTCATCGGGTCCGCTTCGAAGCCCAAGGCTGTGTTGGTGGTCGGTTCTTTGTAAACCCGCTCAAACCCGGTGACCTGTACTTCTTGAAGTGTAGCCGCCTCATTTTGTTGAGTACTTTGTGACCATGCAGCCGGGTGACAACCTACAGCTGCGCCAATCGCCACGGCCAGCGCGCGTTTTTTCATGACAGCAAACCTTTGAAATAAAAGATGCACTGGCTTGCGGCGGCTGGCTGGTGCGGGAGGGTCTTTCTGAGCGAGGAAGGCCTACCGGTGAGGATGCCAACTGTTGCGAAGAAGGAGATTGATCGGTAGGCCCACGGCAATCTCACTCGGAAAGATAGAAACGAGAAGTGTTCTCATTATTATTTGGCTTTTCGATTTTGGCAAGTACTTTTTTAAGAAGCGCACCAGAAAAGGGTTTCGGCCCCCTTGGCCCGCGTTGTACACTGTGGATTGAGTTGATTTTTGAATGCAAGGGAGAAGAACAATGAAAGGTTCAAGCAAGGTGATTGCGGCACTGAATGCGCAATTGAAGAATGAATTGACTGCGATTAACCAGTATTTCCTGCATTCGCGCATTTTCGGCAATTGGGGCCTGGATGTATTGAAGAAGAAAGAATATGAGGAATCCATCGGTGAAATGAAGCACGCTGATTTGCTGATTGAACGCGTGCTGATGCTGGATGGTCTGCCCAATCTGCAAGACCTGGGCAAGTTGATGATTGGCGAAAATACACGCGAGATTCTGGAAAGCGACCTGAAAATGGAAAGCGCAGCCCAAGTGACGATTAAGGATGGCATCAAGGCGTCGGAAGACGAGCGCGATTATGTTTCTCGCGACATTCTGAAAGAAATTCTGGAAGACACCGAAGAACACATCGATTGGCTGGAAACCCAGCTGAGCCTGATTGACAGGGTGGGTTTGCAGAATTATGAGCAATCCATGATGGGTGTTTCAGAGTAAATTTTCCAACGATTTTCGAATTGTGTTGAAAAAATGCTTGATTGTAGTAATGCGAATCATTATTATTACTTTCAAGTTCAACGCAATTTGAGGTCACCCGTGATCGTCTGCATTTGTGCCAACGTTAGCGACCGTACCATTTCTGAAGCCGTGCGCAGCGGTTGTGGTTCAGTAGACGACATCACCATGAAAACAGGTGCATGTTCGGGCTGCGGCCAGTGTCGCATGCACTGTCAAAGTGAAATCGACGCGCACAACACGCTGATTCAAGTCAGCGAAATGAGCCAGCAAGCGGTTTGATTTTCCAGCTCAATCGCTTGCCTTTATTTCCCGCCTTAGCTTCCAAATTTCAAAATTCTCGCGGCTGCCCTGGCATGGCTGGGTTCACCCAAGGCTTGTTCGGGGCTTGAATTCCCTGATTCTGTAAATCGTCTTTTCGCGGCTTGCCGCGGCAACACAGTGCCTGCTTCGTTGCGAAACTGGTCGAAATAATCCAGCCACGGTTGAACCTTTGAATTCGCTTGGGTTTGGCCTCCACATTGTTCTACGAATTCCTGATCGGTACGCCTGGCTTTGTAATCCGCCAGGCAATCAGCAAGCATTCCCGCCTGCAAGCCGTCAATGAAACGCGGGTTGATTTGGTATTTTAAAAAACCCGGCGTATTGGAGTGCACGATGTCTATTTTCAGGTCGGGTGCATTCTCGCGTGTCATGTGCAACACATGGGCGAAATTTGCGTCGCGTTTCAAATTCAGTTTGCCCAGTGTTTCTGGATTGGCCAGTTCTACTCGGCGAATTGCAGTGTCATTGACAACGACATCAAGATCATGGGGAAGTGGCAGTTTGCATGTGGCGTTGGGGTGTTCCAGTGCATGAAGGTGCATGCAAGTGCTGCCCACCACGGTGTAGTTATTGCGCCCGCCTAGCAGGGTGTCGAGGGCATGAACCAGTTTACTCGCGTTGACGCCGGGGAGTGCATTTTCGAGGGTGGCTGTAACCCGTGTGGACACTGCTAGATTTTGAGATCGATCAGGTGAATGACAGAGCGAACAGGATGTAAGGGGCGATAAGGATGATGCTTCCATGTTGTGATTGAGCGCAGTTGAATTGCTTGTGTGACTTTGGCGGGTGTGAGGGTTCAATAATTAATACATTTTGACGATAGATTTATTTTTTCATTTCAAAATAAATAATAATAGAAACAATTATCAATAAATAAAAAATAATCATGTCAAATTTTTGTCGCAGCACCTGTTCCAACCATCTCAAACGGATTCCGATTGACTTTTTCGCGAGTGCGGTCACTCTTGCCTGCCTCTCCTTTAGCGGAGCTTCAATTGCACAGAACCTCGCCCCAGTCACGGTGCAATCGGATTGGTTAGGCCCACCCACTGAAGAAAGTGTGAAAACCTACACGGGTGCGCGCACAGTGCTTGAGAAAGAAGACCTTGAAGAGCGTGGTGCATTGAACCTGGAAGATGCCTTGCGCCGAGTGCCTGGCGTTCAAGTGCTGGATGAAACCGGCACCGGGATTTTGCCCAATATCGGTGTACGTGGCTTGAATCCTTTGCGCAGTGAACGTTTACAAATTCTGGTGGATGGTTACCCAATTGCAATTGGACCTTACACCAATGTGGGTTTATCACTTTTCCCGGTTACATTGCCCAGTCTTGAGGCTGTGGATTTGGTGCGTGGCGGTGCAGCCGTTCATTACGGCCCGAACAATGTGGGTGGTGTATTGAACCTGGTAACCAAGCCTATTCCCGCCAAAACCAGTCAAACATTCCGCGAGCGTCTTCAAATTTCCGAAGAAACCGGCAATATGCTGACCGACACCTACTACCGCATTGGTGGTTTTGTGCGTGAAGACCTCGGCTTGCAATTTCAGGCCAACATTGTGGATGGCAAGGGGCAGCGTGATCGTTCAGACACCGAAGTACGCAACTTCATTGTGGATGGTGAGTACTACCTGAATTCCAACAACGATTTCAAGGCGCAGTTGCAGTATTACGAGGTAAAGGCCGAGCTGCCGGGTGCTCTAAGCCCTGCCGCTTATGATCAAAACCCCAACCAGTCGCAAAAACCCTTTGATGCGTATGATGCAGATATGTGGCGGGCCACTTTCACCTGGAATCATTCTTTCTCAGACGATTTCAAACTGACATGGCGCAATTTTGCCCACCAAGCCAACCGCACGTTCTTCTTTAGTCAGTCAGCCACTTTCTCGGATGACCCTGCACAAACGCCCGCGTTTGTTCTCGATTCCCCACGTGTATTCAGCGTACATGGCACAGAGCCTCGCTTTACCAAGCAGATCGACAACCACACCCTGATCGCTGGTGCACGTTTTGTGGAAGAAGATGTGCGTTTCGACGTAAGCCGCACAACGCTTGCAACAGGTGCAGTGAACCCTTTCCGCCGCTGGGACTTCAGCACCAAGGCGATGGCGTATTACGTCAGCGACACGATTGCCTTGATGGACGATCGCCTGAAAGTAACACCGGGTATTCGCTATGAGGACGTGGAAACCAACTACAGGGATTTGAACACGGGCGCACAGTTTCAGAACAACCCGGATGAATGGTTGCCCGGCTTGACTGTGGGTTATCAGGCCACGAAAGATGTGTTTGTATTTGCCAATGCGCAGCGCTCTTTGGTGCCGGTGCAAACTGCGCAGGTTACCCGCGGTGGTGATGTGGGCAATGAAACCGCTGAAAACTATGAAATTGGTTCACGCTGGCAAATTAACCCACATGCCAATATCGCGGCAACCTTGTTCCGAGTGGATTACAAAGACCAAATCGTCTTCGACACGGGCGCGTTCCGCAACCTGGGTGAAACACGCCAGGAAGGTGTTGAACTGGAAGGTCGCTGGAACCTTGACAGTCAAACTGAACTCGGCATGAGCTACACCTATCTGGATACGGAACAACTATCGGGCGCGGATCAAGGCAAGAAACTTCGCAATGCGCCAACTCACCACATTGGTGTTGACGCTGTACACAAGTTTGGCAAGTGGACTGCCAATGCGAATGCCTTGTATGTTTCTGAAAGTTTCAGTGATTCAGCGAACACACAGGCTGAAACTGCCAACGGCAGCGCCGGCGAGTTGCCTGCCTACACCCTGGTGAACATGCGAGTGGGTCGTGATTTTCCGATTGGTCAGGGCAAAAACATGAACCTTGGTTTTGGCATCAACAACCTGTTTGATGAGCAATACTTCTTCCGTGGTGTGGATGTGAGTACCATCGGCCGGGTGCCTGCACCTGGACGTATGTTGCTGGTTGAAATGCAAGTTGATTTTTAATCGACGAACACCATGGTGAAAAGCGGGTGGTGAAGGAATTCATCACCCGCTTTTTTTATTGTTTGCCGCGTTGCTTGTCCACTTCAATTGAGGCAACGCCGCTGGCATTGTTGCCCCAGCTTCGCCGAATGTAAGTGACCACTGCTGCAATGTCGTTGTTGCTCAGTTCTACACGATAAGGTGGCATGCCATGTGGGTAGGGGGCACCTTGTGTACTGGGTGAAAAACCGCCATTAAGCACCATTCGTATTGCGTTGACCGGGTTGGGGGCAATCACATTCACATTGCCAGCCAATGCCGGGAACTGATTCGCTTTGCCTTCGCCCTGTTTGCCATGACATTCTGCGCAGGTGTTGGTGTAAATGTTTGCGCCGCGCACCATCAGGGGTTGCAAGGTACGCTGGCCGAGACCGGTTGATTCTTTTTCTGAAGGGGCTTGCGCAGGCAGGCTTTTCAGGTAAACCGCCATGGCTTTGGTGTCGGCAGTCGAGGCAAATTGCAGGCTGTGCGCAATCACCTCGCTCATTGGGCCATAAGTCGCTGCGTGGCGGTTCATGCCGGTTTGCAAATATTGGGCAATGTCGTCTTCAGTCCATTTTCCCAGCCCGTGCAGGGGGTGATTATTCAAGGCCGGTGCAAACCAGTTCAGTACTGGAATTGTGGCGCCGCTTAAGTTCAATTTGTCTTTCAGTCCACCCAAGGTATTGCGTGGTGTGTGGCACGCAGCACAATGGCCCAGGCCGTTGACCAAGTAGGCTCCGCGGTTCCACTGCGCAGTTTGCGTTGTATCGGGTTTGTACTCGCCTTCGGTGAAATACAAAGCCCGCCAAACTGCCAGCAGTGGGCGTTGATTGAAAGGAAATTGCAACTCAGGCTGCGGTGTTTTTTGGGCAATGGCGGGCAGGCGTTTTAGATAGGCGAACAAGTCATCCACCTCTGCACGGCTCATTTTGGTGTAGTCGGTGTAGGGAAATGCAGGGTATAGATAATCCCCGTTCTTTGAGATGCCACTGTGCATGGCCTTGTAAAAATCGTCGGCAGTCCACTTGCCCAGTCCGTGTTCGGCGTTCGGTGTCAGGTTGGTGCTGTAAATTTTTCCGAAGGGTGTTTCGATTGCACGCCCGCCGGCATAGGGTTTTTTTGGGGTCGACGGTGTGGCAAGCGGCGCAATTGCCCAGGCGTGCCAAATATGCGCCACGTTTCTCTTGTTCGGACAACACATTCAACGCAATCGGCTCGGGCGAGACATTGTTGCTGCCCGGCACTGCTGTGGTGGTGTGTGTGCCGCACTTCAGCGGAAATTGAATGCTATTGCTGGGTGCTGCCTTGGGGTTTTCGGGCACGGGCTGTGCTGCAAGGTATGCAGTGGCTGTATTCAATTGCTCAGGGCTGAGAGCTTTCACCAGCGCATGCATGCAATCTGGGTCGGCGGCCTGGCGCTGACCGTTGCGCCATTTGCCAAGTTGCGCGTTCAGGTAATCGCGCGGTAAACCCAGCAACCCGGGTGTGTAGGGTTCAACACCAGTCAATGCTTGCCCGTGGCAGGCTGCGCATGCAGGAATTTTTTTGGATGCAACGCCGTCGAAAACCAGGCGTTTGCCTTGCTCAATTTCTGAAGCAGAGGCGGTGCTCTTTGCGGGCGCAGGGTAGGGTGGATTTTGCGCAGCAAAGTACCTCGCCATTTGCTGTAAATAATCATTCGACAGATGTTGCACAATGCCATTCATGGCAGCGTGTTGACGGCTTCCCTCCCGAAAGGCAATCAGCTGGTTGTACAGATAACCTTCCGGTTTGCCCGCAATACGTGGGTAGTACCCTTCTGCACTGGCACGTCCTTCAGCGCCATGGCAAGCCACACAGGCTTGAACGCGATTGGCCATGTCGGCTGGGAGGGGTGGTGTACTGCTTTGTGCGTTCGCTGTAAGCGTGCACAACAGCATGAGGGCGGAGGTGACAACACGGGTGATCATGACAACTGCTCATATTGAATGTGAAGCAATTATACACCCACAATACAAGTGAGCGTTTATCTCGATGGGGCAAGCACCCAGGCCAAGACCACGGCCAGCATGGCCGCTGCCATGACCCAAAGCACAAGCCCGAAAGCAAGTCCCTCAATGGCAGCCAGTGCAGTTGCGCTGAGCAGCAACGCCACAATGCCGGTTGTGCGCCTTGCGCCAACAGACTTGAGGCCCACTGCATTGCAACGCCCGGCCCAGCGGTGATGATGGCAATGTGCCTGCTGTGAAAGCGCGATCAATAGCAACCCAAAAAAAAGCAGCGAAAAAGCCAGCGCAAGTTGTACCGTTAGTGGCATTGTCCAACCTCGCTGGGCTCAGCATACTTCGCTGTCGCGCTGACTGACAGTTTGTGGGCGGTGAAGACACCGCTTGCAACCATCAGCATTAAACCGATGTCGATGGCCAGTGAATTCATATCCCCTTGAGCCATGGCTTGAACCAGCCCACCTGTGTTGATCTGGTTGAGCAACCAGGCCAATGCACACAGGGCGGTAAATACGACCGTGGGTGGCAGCCATTGGCTGCTACGGTGCGCTTCGGCTTGGTTTTGCAGGTATTTGTATCGGAAGGCACTGACAAAGGCCCAAACGATACTGAGTACCCACACGCCATAAAATACCCAGGTCTCGGCAGTGGCCCTGTTCTCGAGGTGATTCGGCAAAAGCTGGTTTGCAACCAGATAGGCGGCGGTGGCAATCATCATGCCTAGGGTACCTCCCACAGTCAGGGCCTGAACCACAGTGAAGCCTGGCAATTTTTTCTTGTGATGTTGAACACGGCGAGACTCGAGCCAAAACAAAAAACCAGTGTGAATCATGATGCAACCCAGCAAGCCCCCCACCACATACAGCACTCGAAGTGCAGTGTGGTCAAACTGGATGAAGTGCAGGCCATTGATCCAGTGCGTGAAGCCCTTGATGGGTTTGGGCTCGTGTGCATGCAGCAGTTCCCCGGTATGCAACAGCATGGTGTCAGCATGTGTGCTCATGCTGATACTGCGTTCAGGAAACACACGGCGAATTTCAAGTGTGGCGTTGCTGTCGCCCAAGTTTCGAATATTGATTGAATCAGCACGCGCGGTTTCACCCAGAGCCTGGCTCCAGGCAATTTCCCGCGCTTGAACCAAAGCCGGCACGCTTTTCAGTGCAGCGAGTTGTTGCTCGGCGTCTTCAACAAAACCACTGGGGGCATGTTCAAAAAACCACTCATGGCGTTTCTGCGAGGCGGCTTTGTCACCATCAAATGCGGCCAGTGTGGCCCAGGGAAAATAGATGGAAAAAAAGATGAGCAAACCGGTGAAAGTGATGAGGAAGTGAAAGGGCAATGCCACCACGCTGCTCAGATTGTGCAAGTCGAGCATACTGCGCACGGTGTGCTTTTTGGGGCGAAACAAAAAGAACTCAGCCAGCAGTTTTCGGTGAATGACAATGCCGCTGATCAGCAGCGCCATCATGGCCAGTCCGGCAATGCCCAGCAGAAAATAACCTACGTTATTCCAGGCAATATTGAATTTGTAGTGAAAGGGAAAAAAGAAACCGCTGCCACCCAAAGTGTGTTCATTGGAGACCACTTTGCCTGTGTCTGGATCCATGAAATACGCTTTCAAGGTTCGGTCGGGTTCCACGATCCGAATCAGCGTCATGGGCGTTCTCTCGGTGGGCAAGCGCAATCGAATGTTGTTGGATCCGGGCGCCAACTCATGGGCCTTCAGCAACACCGTTTCAAGTTGCTCTGGGCTCAGTGTGCAACATTCACCGGCAATGCTGCGGCTTTCCGGGTGCATCCACCGGTCAAACTCTTTGTCGAACACGGTGAGGGTACCCATCCAGAACACCGCAAACAGCAGAAAGCCGATGAACAGCCCAAACCAGGTGTGAAACCAGGCCATGTGTTGACGAACGGAAGGTGCTTTCTGCTTACTCACGGCCAGGGTTTACCAAGGAAAATAAATCACGATTGCACACAGCAAACCAAACAGCAGCCCTTTGGCACTTAGCCAGGCCAGGCTGGCTGTGCAGTATATCCACAGCACCCAGCAGGGCATGGCAAGGTAGGCCAGCAGCAGGCTCAGGGTCATGGCTTCGCTTTGTTCCATGCCAGCTTTGAACAGCAAAATGGCCAAGGCCGCTGCAAACAGATTCGCCAAGGCCAACCCTGCGGGAAAAGCCAGCAGCAGGCAAACAATTTGCCGACTGCTGATTTTTAGCCAGTGTGTTTTAGAAACGGTAGTTTGCACTGAACACCACATTGCGTTCGACACCATAGAAACAGTCGCCACGAGACAGGCAAGTGGAGACATACTCCCGATTGGCCAGATTGGTCGCATTCACTGCGTAGCGCCAATCGCCAGTTTCATACGAGAGCATGGCGTCCAGCAGCGTCACGCTGGGTGTACGCACGTTGTCGATGCCGTCCCAGGATTCGTCAATGAACCGCAAGCCTGCGCCCCATTGCCAGCCGGGTAAGCCGAGCATGGAAAACTTCTGGCGTCCCCACACACTCAGCAACTGTTTGGGTACTGTCGCCAGGCGCTTGCCAACGTTGTTGGCGTTGGAGTCTGCGGTTACCTTGGCACTGGTGTAGCTATATGCCGCCAAGACATCCACAGTAGGGCTTAAACGGTGGTTGGCCTCCAGTTCAACACCTTTGCTTTCAGCCTCACCCACCTGGATTTGATTGTTGGCTACAGCGGGGTCGGCGACACGGCGATTGTTTTCGGTGATCTCGAATACCGCGGCTGTGAACAATGAGCGCCCATCGGGTGTTTCATACTTCACGCCTGCTTCGAGCTGCTCCGCTTGTTGCGGTTTGAATGGACGACCAAAAAAGTCCAGTGTTGTAATCGGGAGGAACGATTCTGAATAACTTAGATACGGCATTGCACCGACATTGGTGATGTATCCAATGCTGGCTTTGTAAGATGTCTCCCGGTCGTCGGTTGTCGCAGCCCGATTGTCTGTCTGTGATTTGGCCCAGTCACGTCGGATGCCCATCGTACCTAGCCAACGTTTGTCGTACTTCAGCTGATGTTGCGCGTAAATACCAGTTTGTCTTTGAAGGGTACCTGCCAAATCACGTTGGGTTGGAGCGACGAAGTTTCCGTATTGTGGGTTCAGGTAATCGATGGGTTGGGCACTTCCTCCAACACTGTCCGCCCCGCCAAGAGCCACTCGCTGAAAATCGACACCAACAATCGTGGTGTTTTCAAATGCGCCATTTGTCCAGTTCGCTTGCAGTTGCGAGTCGCTTGTAAAGCTGTCCGCCACGTTGTATTGGGAAATGGCGACGCGATTGATCGTACGCCCATCTGAGTTGATGGTTGGGCGACCAACTGTGCCCCTGTTGAATGAGGAGTAAATCGAGTTGTACGACACCGCGCTGTCGCTTTGTTTCACTTTCTGGCTGAAGGTGAATACATCGTTCAGGCGATGATCAAATTCGAGTCCATATGAGGTTTGCTTGGCCAGGTACAGGTCGAAGCCTGGCTCGCTGATGAAAGTGTTGGTCGGAATTCGACCGTTTGGCCCTTCGAACCGTGTGCCGATGATCGGGAAAAAGCCCACTGAGGAACCCGATACATCCCGCTGCACATTCAAATATGCGGTCAGGCTGGTGTCGGCGTTGGGCCTCCAGGTAATGGCGGGTGCGAACAGGTCTCGATCATCTGGCACAAAGTTCACTTGGGAGTCGCTGTCGCGAGTCAGTGCGATCATGCGGTACAGCAGGGTGCCGTCCTCATTCAGTGGGCCGGTCAAGTCGAGTGCCAGTTGTTTGCGCCCGTATTCGCCAAGCTGCACCCCCACTTCACCAGCCTGTTCGCGTTGTGGGCGCTTGCTGACCATATTCACCAGGCCGCCAAAACCACCCTGGCCATACAACACCGATGAAGGGCCTTTCACCACTTCAACACGTTCCAGGGTAAACGGGTCGGGGCGTACATTGTTGTAAAAACCAAAAAGCTGTTTCAAACCATCCTGGTACTGCACAAACGAAGTACCGCGGATAAAAGCCCAGTCGCCGCGATTGTCAAAGCCATAAGAGCCAGCACTTACGCCTGCGGTGTAGCCGAGCGCGTCTTGCAGGGTCAGTGCACCCTGATCTTCAATGCGGTCGCGTGTAATCACCGAAATGGATTGCTGGGTTTCAACAATGGGAGTGCCGGTCTTGGTCGCAGAAAATGTGCTGTTGGCTTTGTACCCGTCCACTGGCGCTGAAGGGCTTGGTTCGGCTTGTACCTGCCCCTCTACTTTGACAGCGGGCAGGGTGACGGCGTCTTGGGCGTTTGAAAGTTGGGGCCAACAAAGGGCAATTGCGCTGATGGCGCAAGGCAGAATTTTTTTCGGGTTCATGATACTGGATGAAAAAAACGCTGGCTGGCTACTCGTTTTGCTGGCTTGCGATTGAGGGTGAGAGAAATTTATTTGGTCAAAATCAGTTTGCCTTGGGCGGTAATTCGCAAACGATACTCGGTGTTGTCATGAACAATCGTCCTTTCTCGACTACCCAAAGGAAACAAGGTTTTGGTGTTCAAAGGTGTTGCGGCTGCCGGCTCAGTCTGGCTTGCGGGCACGGTGCCGGTTTTCAGCGTTGCTTGGGTGTTCATGGTGGCTCTGGATATGTTGAATTGCCTGTATTTGATGTGTCGAAGTGTAATGGATGTTCTTATTAATTGCAAATCATTCTCATTACTATTAACATACAGGCTGTTCAAGATTGATCCAAAGGTTTTATCTCCTCATGATGTATTCGTGGTTCGACGCAACAAAAAAAGGGATGGTTGCTGGCTTGGCGCTGGCAGTTTGCAATATGGCCGTGGCCGCTCCCACTGATCAAGACGTGGTGAAGGGGTATGGGCAATTGGTGTATGCCAATTACACCGATTCGGTGAATGCAGCCCGGCAAATGCAGACCGCCATTGATGCATTTTTGAAAGCACCTTCCCAGGCTGGCCTGGAAGCGGCCAAAAAAGCATGGCTCAATGCGCGCGAGTTTTACGGGCAAACTGAGGCTTTCCGTTTTTATGGTGGCCCGATTGATGATGAAAACGGGCCTGAAGGGCAAATCAATGCCTGGCCGATGGATGAATCGTATGTGGACTATGTGCAAGGCAATGCACGCAGTGGTTTTATCAACAATCCAAAATTCAAGATTACCCGCGATGCCTTGATCGAAGAAAATGAGCGGGGTGGTGAAGAAAACATTGCCACAGGTTGGCATGCCATTGAGTTTTTGCTGTGGGGTCAGGATTTGAGTGAGAATGGCCCTGGCAAGCGGCCTTACACTGATTATGTGAAAGGCAAAGGCCAGAATGCAGAACGTCGCGCTGCTTATTTGCGCGAGGTTACGGCCCTGTTGATCCACGATCTCGAAACAGTGCAATCGGCTTGGGATCCGAAGAAGGCAGATAACTTTCGCGCCAGTTTTGAAAAGGATGGCAAGGAATCCATTCGGAAAATCCTGGTGGGTTTGGGTTCACTCTCGCGCGGAGAGCTGGCCGGTGAACGCCTTGAAGTGGCTCTGTTCAGCCAGGATCAAGAAGATGAACACTCCTGCTTTTCTGACAACACCCATCGCGATGCGGTGACCAACGCGCAAGGTATTTTGAATGTGTGGACTGGCACTTACAAACAGGCCGACGGGGCCATGTTGAGGGTGCCTTCACTGGCCGAGTTGGTGGGGGCCCGTGCACCCGAAGTTGCGAAGAAAACCACGCAGCAAATCCAGAACTCAGTGGCAGCCGCAAGTGCCATTCAAGCACCCTTTGACCGGGAAATTATTGGTGGTGTAAACGCGCCAGGCCCGCAACGCGTGAAAGCCACCGTAGACAGCCTGGTTGAGCAGAGCACCCTGCTGGTTGAATCAGCCAATGCAATTGGCATTACCCAACTTACCCTGACCTTGCCCTGATGAAAGCAGCTGTTTGTTTGGCAGGGGGAACCCTGTTGTTTGCCGGGGTGGCTTGGGCTGCCGTTGAGGGAATGACTGCGCGTACAGCCGGGGATGTCACTGTGTTTGCCGATGGTCGAAATGCATTCTCATTTCCCGCCGCGAATTTGCCCGATGAGGAACGAACACGGTTTGCAATTGGCAATTCGTTTTTCAAGCGCAACTGGGTGCAGGGCCCGGCATCGACCACTGCGCGTGACGGACTGGGCCCGCATTTTATTGCCCGGTCCTGCGGTGGTTGCCATGTGCAGGACGGCCGAGGAAAGCCGCCCGAAATTCTGGATCGCTTAAGCACTGAACAACCGGTGGACCTTTTGTTCCGCCTGTCCGTCCCCGGCACCGATTCCAAACACGGTGTTGTGCCCGACCCTGTGTATGGCGATCAGTTCAACAACGCTGCCATTGCGGGCGTGAAGCCAGAAGGCAAGGTGCATATTCAAATGACAGAGTTACATGGAAAGTACCCGGATGGCACACCCTATGTGTTGAAAAAGCCGAGCTATTCTTTCTCTGATTTGGGTTATGGCCCCATGCACCCCCAGGTGATGGTGAGCCCGCGAATTGCGCCACAGGTCATTGGCTTGGGCTTGCTGGAAGCGATCGAAGAAAAGGATGTGTTGAACAATGCCAAGCGGCAGGCGGCACAGCCCGGCCCAATCAAGGGTGTGCCCAACCGGGTTTGGGATGCGTATGCACAAAAGGACATGTTGGGCCGCTTTGGCTGGAAGGCCAATGTGGCTACGCTGGCGCACCAAACCGGCGGCGCTTTTCTGGGCGACATTGGCATCACCAGCAGTTTGTTTCCTGCCGAGAATTGCACACCGGCCCAGAAAGACTGTGTGCAGGCACCCAACGGTTCCGAGAACGGCGAGCCTGAACTCAGCGACAAACTGTTCAACGAGATTGTGTTTTATCAAGCCGTGTTGGCACCACCCGCTCGTCGCAATGTGAATGATGCACAGGTGTTAAAGGGTCAGAAGTTGTTTGAGCAAGCGCAGTGTGCTGTGTGCCATCGCCCTTCCTACACCACAGGCAAAGTGCCTTTCCCGGCTTTGAGCAGCAAAGCGTTGGAAGGACAGGAAATTTGGCCCTACACCGATTTGTTGTTGCATGACATGGGCGAAGGCCTTGCGGATAACCGTCCCGATTTCAAAGCCAATGGCCGTCAGTGGAAAACACCGCCGCTGTGGGGTATCGGGCTGATTCCTGATGTGAACAACCACATGCGTTTGTTGCACGATGGCCGCGCCGATGGCGTTGAAGAAGCCATTCTCTGGCACGGCGTTGAAGCCGAGCAAAGCAAGAAACGCTTCATGAATTTTTCGGCTGAAGATCGTGCAGCACTGATTCGTTTTGTGGAGTCTTTGTAATGAATCCCCAACATCAGCATGAATTGAAAACTGGCTTGTTGCGCGGACTGGTCTGGGTGGTGTTGGCCTTCGTGTTGTTGTTGGTGCTGAATTTTGCCAATTCTGCCGTGGCTGCAAAACCCGTGGACAGAAGCAACATGCTGTTTCCTTACTACGAGGTGGCTGAGGTACTGAACAGTGTGGCGACACACCACCATGCCAAAGACACCGCCGCGTTAACTGATCAACTCGAGGCGTTGAGTGTGGCCACGGCGCAATATTGCAAAACGGATGGGAAAACGCAGCCTGCCAACATGCAACAGTTGCAGGCGCAATATGCCAAGGCCTACCTGGCCTGGCTGGAACTGTCGGCGGTGGTGATGGGGCCCATGCTGGACAACAACACGGTGCGCCAAATCGATTTTCGACCTTTGCGCCTGAACTTGCTTGAGCGTGCAATTAAAAAACAGCCGCAAGGTGCGCAAGGCATGGTCTTGATCGGCAGCCCGGCCAAAGGTTTTCCTGCCCTGGAGTATTTGTTGACGCAAAACGATTTTCAAGGGGGCACCCCTCAGTGCAACTACGCGCACGAGGTAGTGCTCGACATTGCGCGCACTGTGGCCGGTTTAAGTTGGCAAACCAATCCAACGCAAGCCAATGAAGACGACGCGAAGGCGCTGAGTGCAGGCATGCAATTGTATTTCAACCAGTTGGTTGGAGCCACGCACAACCTGGCCTGGGAGCGCATGGAAAAGCCGCTCTTGAAAAACAAGGATGCAGCCGGTGCAAATGCAGGACATTGGCCATTTTCAGAATTTCAACTGACCGAAAAAGCCTGGGCTGCACAGTGGCAAGGCATCGAACATTTGTTGATGGTGACTGGCCAAACGGTGCCGCAGGCCGATACGCAGGTGATACCACTGGAGGCTTATTTGCGCGGCTTGGGGAAAATTGAACTGGCCGACACCTTGGTGACGTACAGCAGTGCTGTGGCTGTGGCCATGCGGTCCAACGACATCACAAAGCCAGCCAGTGTTGAGCAGTCAGTGAAAGCACTCAAGGTGCTCAAGGGGTTTTTGGAAAGCGAGGTGGCCAAGGGTTTGAAAGTGTCTATTCAGTTTTCATCTTCTGATGGTGATTGATTCAGTGTTCAATTCGCGTCGGCAATTTCTGGTTCAAAGCAGCGCGTTGGCCTTGAGTATGGCCTTGCCCCTGCCCGTCGAATCGGCAACTCCTACTCGTCAGGTCCGTTTACTGGCAGCCTGGCAACTTCCTAATGGGGGCTATCAGGTGGGTGTGCTTACCGCAGCCGGGCAAGGTTCTTCGCTAACTTACGTCGTCACCATGGTATTCGATTTGCCCACACGTCCGCACGGTTTAATGCACCTGCACGGCGATGAGTATTTGCTCATTGCTCGCCGCCCTGGCGACTGGTTGTTGCGCTTGAATATTCGCAGCGGCGAAACCTCGCGAGTTTGGCAAGACGAAGACCGGCATTTGAACGGCCACAGCGCCGTGTATGGCGATTGGCTTTACACCACAGAAACGGATGTGCTCAACGGTACGGGTGCCTTGGCGGTTCGAGACCGCCATACCTTCGAGTTGCTGGATGTGTGGTCCACACTGGGCAAAGATCCCCATGAAATGCTGGTCCTGCCCAGGGGTGGGTTGGGCATTGATGAACCTTTTTTGTTGGTGGCCAACGGCGGAATACCTACGCATGCGGACATGGGCAGAACCCAGTTGAATCAACTGCCCATGGATTCTTCCATCGTGGCCATGAACCCGCGAACAGGCAAGGTGTTCAATCAATGGGCCTTGAGCGATACGCGACTCAGTTTGAGACACATGGCGGCACACACCAGTGGTGTGGTGGGCATTGCCATGCAGGCACACCATAGCACCGCTGCACTTCGGGATGCTGCGCCGGTACTGGCTTTGCTTGATGCAAACGGACTGCGCACGGTGGGCGAATCGGCGGGTGTGAAGGGTTATGCCGGCGACATTGTTGCCACCCCACAGGGCTTTGTGATCAGCTGCACCAAAAACAATTCTGCCGCGCAATTCGATGTGCAAGGCAATTTGTTGCATTCACAGGCTGCGAATGCCGCATGTGCACTGGCTGCCGACGGAGAGCAGGTGTGGCTTGGAAGCTCGGCTGTTGAGTTCAGCAAGCCATTGGAGCTGGATAATCACTGGCTGCTTATTTAGCCCGCAGTGCCCAAGCCTTGATGGTTTGTCCCTGCTTGAAACCAAACAGTTTGTTGCCACCGACAGCCACGGCCAAAAACTGTTTTTTATCCACTTCGTAGGCAATGGGTGGTGCATTCACGCCCGCTGAATTGTTGTGTTGCCACACACGTTTGCCCGTGTTTGAATCGAGTGCAAAAAACTCACCACTGCCTTCACCTGAAAAAACCAAACCTGTTTGTGTGCTGAGGACACCACCAATCAAGGGCGCATTCACCCTGTGTTGCCACATCAGTTTGCCGGTGTCCAAGTGGATGGCTGATAACAAACCGTATTTTTCGCCGTTTTCAATGGGTGACATCGACGAATACTTCAACGCAGGCTTGTTGCCCTTCGCTTTCAGCTCGTGCAATTGATACTTCACCGGCCAGTGAATGCCGGCGATAAACGCCATGCGGCGTCGCTCATCGACCGACACCGGCGACCAGTTGGCGCCGCCAATGACACCGGGGTAAATCACATTGCCTTGTTCAGTGGGCAAGGTAAACATATTGTGCTGCGGTACGAAGGCCTCGCTCTTGAACAACAATTCCCCTGTGATGCGATTGTGTACATAAAACCAACCAGTTTTGCCGGCTTGCCCAACGGCTTCAATCGCTTGGCCTTGGTGGTGACTGGTGAACAACACGGGTGGGCTTGCAACGTCGTACCCCCACATGTCATGCGGCACTTGCTGGTAGTGCCATTTCAGCTTGCCGGTGCGCACATCCAGCGCCACCAGGGAGGCGGTGTACAAGTTGTCGCCTGGACGTGACGAGCCTTCCATTTGTGGTGAAGGGTTGCCCGTGCCGAAATACAGAATGCCATTCTTGCGATCAATGGCGGGGGTACTCCAGGCTGATCCGCCGCCGAATTTCCAGGCATCCGGGTATTGGGCTGCAGCGGCTTTTTCCTGTTCAATGTTTCGGGGCAGTGTCACACCGTCGGGAGTCGTTTGCCTGAATTCACCCTCCCAGCCTTGCTCAGGGACTGTGTCGAATTTCCACGCCAGTGTGCCGGTGTTGGCGTCATATGCAGCCATGAAACCACGGCGTCCGTAGTTGCCTGCAATACCCACCACTGCACCGAGTGGCGCATCGGGGTCGGGAGAATCCAGGTGCAAGCCATAGCCCACACCGGTAATGCCCACAATGACCTTGCCATCGAACACCATGGGTGCCATGTTGATGCCAGCACCTGACGCACCCGACACCTCCAGTTTTCCGCCCTGCGTGTCCAGTTGCGTCCCCAGTGTGGCGGCATCTTCCTGCACGCCTTGCTCGCCCTTGGTGACATCAATGTCCCACAGCTTTTGGCCCGTGCGTGCATCCAGTGCCAGCAGGCGTGAATCGACTGTGCCCATGAATACCTTGCCATCACTCACAGCAACGCCCCGGTTGGCGGGGCCGCAGCACATGGGGCGATCTTTGATCCTGTCGTGCGTGTAACGCCACACCAATTTTCCGGTGTCGGCTTTCAAGGCCACCACATGGTTAAAAGGCAGCGATACAAACATGATGCCGTTCACCACGATAGGTGTGGCTTGAAAGCTGGATGACACACCCGTGTCGAATTCCCAGGCCAAGTCAAGCTGTCGGATATTGTCAGGCGTAATTTGCTTGGACAGCGTGTGCCGCTGATGATCCCAGTTGCCTCCAAATAATGGCCATTCTGTGTCTGAGCTGGCAAACGTGGCGGTGCAAACAACTAGTGAGAAAGCGGCGGCGAAGGCTTGATGCAGCGTCATGGTGGTCGGCTCTTAATTGGAATTGTCTGGAGAGACAAGCAAGGATCAATCCACAGCGACTGTTGCAATGTGGGGCAGATGGTCTGTCACAAAACTGTCATCCAATGCGCAGCCGCTTGCGTGTATATTTCGCGTACCCGATTCTATTGGTAAATGATCATGAAGCAACAACTTGAGCTGTTGAAAGAAATCGAACACAAGCTCGAAGAATTGAGCAAAGACAAAGACCTGAAAGAAAAGCGCCCACTGGAAGTCAAAGAGATCAAAGGTTTGCGCTTGGTGGTGTCGTCGATTATTCGCCGTATGGCCAGCTAAGCCACGATTAAGCCGTTTATTGATAGACCTTCAGACGCTTTGCAATCAACAGTGCGGTCAAGTTAAACGAGATCGCGATCACGCTGCATATCCAGAAGTTTTCGATCAGACCCTCTGCATTGCGCGAGATCACCATGCCACCTACCAAGGCGGCAAGGCCCATGGCAGCAGACTGCATGGACGAGTTCAGGGTCATGAATGTGCCCCTGTTTTTCGGGTTGCCTGCTGCGCTGACCAAAGCCATGCCTGGAATCATTCTTCCGCTGACAAACACAAAGAAGAACGTGGTGATCACCAGAATGACTGTCATGCTCAGGCCCGCAGTCACCGTAATCAATGCCATGGGCAAAATTGCCGTACCTGCGATGATTTGCAGCATTTTCAATTTGCCAATTCGATCGCTGAGCTTGCCGATGATTTGCGCACTGAACAAGGTGGCCGCGCCGCCAGCGAGATAAATCACTGGAATGTCTGAAGGTGTCAGCCCTGCATTGATTTGCATGTAAATCGTGATGTACGGAATGATTGAAAACCCGGCGAAGATCATGCAAAACGAAAACAGGAACGCACGCAGGTGATTCGAATCGCGAAGGACCTGTGCAATGCCCTGAAGCGGGCCGGTTTCGCCACGTGCGTGTAAATGGCCTTGAAGTGTTGGAATGACGTACCAGCCGGCCACCGCCAACACAAAGCTGATGCCGGCAATTCCGAAGAAGGGGGTGTGCCAGTCTGAATTGGCAGCTACATAGAGACCCAGAGGTACTCCCATCACCGTGGACACAGAGAATGATGTCATGATGACACCCATGGCCTTCCCTCTGCGGGCAAACGGCACTACGTCTGCCACAATGGTCTGAATCATGGCCGACAGTATGCCGCCAAAAAGCCCGGCTGCAATTCTGGCGCTCATCAGCGTTTCATAGGTGGGCGCGAGGCCGCAGGCCAGGGTGGCTGCGGCAAACAGCACATAAAGAATAAGCAACAGCCTGCGTCGCTCGAACCTGTCGATGTACAACGAGGCCAACAAACCCGACGCACCAGCCGCGAAAGTGTAGGCGGACACCAGCAGGCCGAACTTTGCATCTGAAATGCTGAACGCCGCCGTAAGCTGAGGCCCCAGCGGCATCATGATCATGAAGTCGAGAATGTGGGTGAACTGTATGCCGGCAAGAATCAGCAGCAGGGCCCACTCGCGCTGGGGCGTCATCTTCACTTGGCATGCTGTGGGGCTATTCATGTACTGCTACCTGTGGATGGATTTTTTTGAGATATGACCTTGAGTGTAACGCGCCACACTAATGCCCCAAGGCGGTGAGCGCATAAATGCCGATCGTCATGGAAAGTATGGACACCAGCGTGGTGAGCGCAATGATGTTGGCAGCCAGCTTGCCATCACCGCCTGCGGCCACGGCCATGGCAAAACTGGCTGCGGCAGTGGGGCTGGCGAAAAACATCCAGAGAATGATGAGGTCTCGCCCCTCAATGCCAACGGTCCATGCAGCCGCGCAGGCGAGTATGGGTAGTATGGCAATTTTAATGGCGCTTGATTGCATGGCAGACAAGCCCGAGGCTTTGACCCCGGCCAGTGACAGTGTTCCACCCACACAGATCAACGCCAGTGGCAGGGTGAGCCCAGCAAAATACTCGCCCGACTTCAACAGCCACTGCGGTATGTAAAGCTGTGTTGCACTGGCCAGCATACCCAGCACTACCGCAATAATCAGCGGGTTTTTGATCAGTTCCTTGCTCACTGCGCCTGGGCTGAATTTCAGGGTGGGGCTGTAAATGGAGAGGATCAACACCGACAGCACATTGAACAGCAAAATGGTAAAGCCAACCAACACGCCGCCTACCGACAGGCCATACTCGCCATAGTAACTGGCCACCAGCGCAAAGCTGACTACTCCACAGTTGCCCCTGAATGCCCCTTGAACAAACACGCCGCGTTGGTCATAGGGAATGAATCGGGTGGCCCACCACCAACTGGCCAGAAAACCAAGCACCGTGGCCGCACACAAAAAAAGTACCAGCTCGGCATTGAATGCGCTTTGCAGATCGGCCTGCCAAATGGACAGGAAGAACAGCGTTGGCATGGTGGCTTTGTAAGTCAGCGTTGACGCGGTCTGAATAAAGGAGTCATTGATCAGATTGATTTTGCGCAGCACCAGACCCATGAATACCATGGCAAACACAGGGGCGGTGACTCCCAGAATTTCCGAGAGCACATTGAATTGATTCATGTTGACGGGTGTGGCTTGGAGTAGCAGCAATTATTTCATTACTGAATTTCGGGTCAATTGTGGATGACCCTTGCTACACACTCAAGATTTCCTGTTATTTCACGGCTTCCACCGGTGGCAGTGCCGCAAATTCCTCATCGGAATACAAACGCGAACGGGTCAGGAATCGTAGGCCGCTGGGGCGTTCGAGGCTGAACATGCCGCCATTGCCTTTCACCACGTCAATCGTCAGGTGAGTGTGTTCCCAGTACGTGAATTGCGATTTGCTCATGTAGAACGGCACACCGCCAATTTCTCCCAGTTTTACATCTGCGCCGCCCAGGGGGAAATCGGAGCGCGGAAACAGCATGGGGGCGCTGCCGTCGCAACAGCCGCCGCTTTGGTGAAAAATCACGTCGCCATGTTTCGCTTTCAATGTTGCGATCAATTCCAGTGCTTGCGCGCTTGCGCTAACTCGGTTTGCCATCATTTTCTCCACATCAATGGAAGAACCGCCCAACCCCTGTGGAATTGAGCGGTTCAAGCTACCTCAATTCACGCGCTCAGAAAAAGCCCAATGCGTTGGGGTTGTAGCTCACCAGCAGGTTTTTGGTTTGCTGGTAATGGTGCAGCATCATTTTGTGGTTTTCGCGGCCAATACCCGATTGCTTGTAGCCACCAAATGCGGCATGAGCCGGATACAGGTGGTAGCAGTTGGTCCACACGCGGCCAGCCTGAATGGCACGGCCCATGCGGAAGGCTCGTGCGCCATCTCGACTCCAGACCCCTGCACCCAATCCGTACAGCGTGTCGTTGGCAATTTGCAGGGCTTCGGCTTCGTCTTTAAAGGTAGTTACCGACAACACGGGGCCGAAAATTTCTTCCTGAAAAATACGCATTTTGTTGTGGCCTTTGAATACGGTTGGTTTTACATAGTAGCCACCAGCCAAGTCGCCGCTTTGTTTGTTTTGTTCGCCCCCAATCAGGCACTTGGCGCCTTCCTGTTTGCCCAAGTCGATGTAGCTCAGGATTTTCTCCAGTTGTTCTGAAGAAGCTTGTGCGCCAATCATGGTGCTCTCATCCAGCGGGTTGCCCTGTTTGATTTTGCTCACGCGCTCAATGGCACGTTCAATGAAAGCGTCGTAGATGTCTTCCTGAATCAGGGCGCGTGAGGGGCAGGTACACACTTCACCTTGGTTCAAAGCAAACATGGCAAAACCTTCCAGGGTTTTGTCGAAGAAGGCATCGTCGGCGTCCATGATGTCAGAGAAGAAAATATTGGGTGATTTTCCGCCCAGTTCCAAAGTGACTGGAATCAGGTTTTGGGCAGCGTACTGCATGATCAATCGACCTGTGGATGTTTCACCGGTGAATGCAATTTTTGCAATTCGCGGGTTGCTCGCCAATGGTTTGCCAGCTTCCAGTCCAAATCCATTCACGATGTTCAGCACGCCGGGCGGCAGTAAGTCAGCAATCAAATCCATGACCACCAGCAGAGACGCTGGTGTTTGTTCTGCAGGCTTTAACACCACACAATTGCCAGCAGCCAGTGCAGGTGCCAGCTTCCACGCCGCCATCAGAATTGGAAAATTCCAGGGAATGATTTGCCCTACAACACCCAGAGGTTCATTGAAGTGGTAAGCGTAGGTTTGGTGGTCGATCTCGCAAATACTGCCTTCTTCACCGCGAATACAGGCTGCGAAATAACGGAAATGATCGATCGCAAGGGGAATGTCCGCAGCCATGGTTTCGCGCAGGGGTTTGCCGTTGTCCAGGGTTTCTGCCACCGCGATCAGGCGCAGGTTTTCTTCCATTCGATCTGCAATGCGATTCAGAATCATGGAGCGCTCAGTGGGGGAGCGTTTGCCCCAAGCGTCTTTCGCTGCATGCGCAGCGTCCAGTGCCAGTTCAATGTCCTCTGCTTGCGATCGGGCTACCTTGCACAGCACCTGGCCGGTTACCGGTGTAACGTTGTCGAAATACTGGCCACTTTTTGGAGCGACCCATTTGCCGCCGATGAAGTTGTCGTATTTCGCTTTGAACGGAAACGCCACGCCCAGGTTTAATTCGTCAACCATATTCATGTCCCTAACTCCTTTGTAGTGTTGATGGTGGTAGGGCACTTTGCGCAATGGGCATGCCAGCGTAGATTGCCAACAATATCCGGAAGTTCTTTTCCGAAAGTCGATCTGGCTTGAAAACCAATCAGGAATAAACTTGCCAGACTTGGAGCAAAGGTGGCAGAGGGGTTTTAATTTATTATGCAATTAATTGCATAATTTTGTTGCGATGCACAGTTTTGACACACCAAAAAGGGGGGGTTAGTTGGCTTGAATTTCGTTGAGAAACAATTCCAGTGCCTGTGTTCTTCCCAAGTTCGACGGATTGTAGCCCGCCGCATTCTTGACATGGTCCAATACTTCCGCACTGCGCAACCAAGGCAGCAAAATATTCATTGCTGGGTATTGCAAATCGCTGTTGTGCAATACCAAAAAATATCGTTCTTTCGACACTGGACGAAATTGCAGGGCGTAATGGTCAGCTGCAGCTCGAATGCCCAAGCCCAAATCACCGTGTCCTGCTGCAATGGTACAGGCCACTGCCAAATGGGAGTTCTCTTCGTGAAAAAATCCCGGCAAGTCTTCTGCCTTCAGGCAGGCCTTGGTGATCAAGGCATCCAGCTGGTGGTGGGTGGATGAAGCCGAGTTGCGGTTCACCAGCAGAGCACGCTTTTGGGCCACATCCTCCAAAGTTGGGGGCTTGGCGGCTGGGCGGCTCATCCAGCCGATGTCGCGCTCGAACAGTTCAATCACACTGAGGTTGGAACCGCGCAACCAGCGCCGCATGATGTGATGAACATGGGAGTGTTCCTCAAGGCCAACCGGCAAGTGGCAACCAGCAACGCGCACTTCACCGCGGTGCAGGGCCGAGAGTGCCGCGATACTGCCCGACCAGCGTAGCGACAGTTGCAGTTTTTTGTACAGTGCGGTGTTTTGAAACAGGTTTTGCAGCACCAGGTCGTCGCTCAATGCCAGGCTGATCCAAGGCTTGTTTTGATCGACATCCAGCCATTCGGCGTTCAGTTGCTCGCCCACGGTACCCAGGTCGGGGGCCACGCGCACATTGCCCTGTTCCACCATCCAGATCAACTTGTGCCCAAACCGGGTCAGGCAGGCACCAGCCCTGCCGTGTGTGGCTACCAGTTCTTCGCCCAGTAGTTGGTTGTATTGCTGGATTTGCGACCATAGGGTACGGTATGAGATGCCCAGCGCCTTACAGGCCAGCGAAATGGAGCCTTCCGAGTCAATGGTTTTAAGGGTGTTCAACATGCGCTGGTCCAGTTCAACAAACTGACCATCGTCTTTTTTCCAGCGGGCGGATATTTTTAGATTTAGCATTTACGGATACAGGCATGTCGATTGCTTGCATTCTGACAGATTACAAAATGCAGGAGACAGGTAATCATGATGTTCAGCAGTACAAAACAATCGATTGGTAAAAAGTCCCCGCTCGGGGTTTTCTTGGGCAGTGTCTTGCTGGTGAGCAATTTCTTCGCCAGCCCGGTTCTTTCAGCACCCGCCGAGCTTGGCGCAGTCAAAGGCGATTTGACCGGCGGTGATCCACTGGGTTCCATGCAGTGGCCCGACATGAAAGGTCAGTTCTTCGATGCGGACGCAAAAACCGTGTTTGATTCCCGCATCAAGGTCACAGTGCCCTTGTTTGCCGAAGATGCCATGAATGTGCCCGTGTCATTTGATGCTTCTGCCTTGGGCAAGGTAAAAAAAATCGTGGTGCTGGTGGACAGAAACCCGATTCGAAAAGTGCTGGAGTTCATTCCCGAGAAAGCCAAACCTGCCTTGAATTTCCGGTTCAAGCTGGAGCAAGCCAGCCCCATTCGCGTTGCAGCCCTGACTGAAGACGGCGTGTGGCATGTGGGCTATGCGTTTATTGAAGCGGCTGGCGGCGGGTGTACTGTGCCTGGCGCAACGCGGGCCGATGGCAGTTGGCCCCAAACCTTGAACAAAGTGGCTGGGAAAATGTTTGATGCCAACCAGTTGCGCGATGACGCACGTCTGCGTGTGCAGGTGTCGCACCCGATGGACACAGGTTTGGTGGCTGGTGTACCCGCTTTTTACATCGAAGAGATGATTCTGCAGGACAAGAACAAACAAGTGCTGGCCAAGCTATACCCATTTGAACCCGTATCGGAGAACCCTTTGTTCTCGTTTGATTTTGACAAAAAACCGGTGGGCCCGATCAGTTTGGTAGGGCGCGACAACAATGGCAACCGGATTGATGCAAAGGTTACCCAATGAGTTTGTGCAAAGCTGTGCGCGCAATAGTTGCCGTGTCCATGTTCAATGTTCTTGCTGCCCCTGCGTTGGCCGAACTGCCCAATGTTGCCAAACCAACACCCAATAAATCGACCCTTGATTACGGCTTGAAAGCCACCAGACTGGCGGGAGGCTGGTATGTCATTGCAGGTGCGAATGATGATTTTTCCCAGGCCAATGGCTGCAACATCATCAACACCGGCTTTTATGTGGATGAGGCCGGGGTGTACGTCATCAACACCGGAACCTCGCGTATTTATGGCGAGCAGCAGCGTGCCTTGATTGATTCAGTCAGCAAGAGCAAGCCGGTCAAGCAGGTGGTGGCACTGAATCTTCACCCGGATTATTTTCTGGGCAACCAGGCTTACCCCCAGGAATCACTGGCCGCGACGAAGCTGACCATCCAGGGCATCAAGGCGGAAGCCGAATTGTATGAAACCAACTTGTACCGCTTGTGTGGCGACTGGATGAAGGGCACGGAAAGCGTATTTCCCGTGCAGACCATTGTGCCGGGCAGGTTGAAGACCTTCGGGGACAAATCCATCGAAACCCTGGAGTTAAAAGGCCACACTGATTCGGATTTGGTGGTGTTTGATCCGGAAAGCAGGGTGATGTGGGCAGGGGGCCTGGTGTTTTACAAGCGCATTGTGACCACGCCGCATGCCCAGTTGAAACCCTGGATTGAAAGCCTCAAAAAACTGCAAGCCATGAAACCCAAAGTGGTGGTGCCCAGTCATGGTCCTGTGAGTTGGGGTAGTGAAGCGATTGACCAAACGCTGGATTACCTGACCTGGCTGGACAAACGACTCACTGATGCAGCCAATATGGGCGAGGAAATCAATGATGTAATGAGGAAAGGTGCTCCCGAGCGATTCCGGAACTTTGCCGCTTACCCGGCCGAGTTTTATCGCAATGTGACCAATTTGTATCCTCTATATGAGAAGCAGGCTTTGGGCGGATTCTGAGAAAAATCATCAGGGTTAACGCTGTACCAAGTGTGTCAAAAAGGGACAGTTTGTGTGTTGCTGAACAGGTGCGCTGTTGCAATGTCACAAAACTGTCTCTTTTTTTGTTGATCGCGGTGAAGGAAATCACTCAAATGAGGGTGTTTTCTTAAAGTACTGATTTTATTGAATAAAAAATTTATTTAGATGAATTATTCTACTTGGCATGAAGCTTGCGCTAGGTTGTCACTGGGTAGCCCCGACTCTGCAAACGAGGGGCGAGAACCTCAAAGTAACGGATGAAGAGAGGAGAAACAAATAATGCGCAAAACTCTGCTTAGCGCGATGGTAGCAACCGCACTGGCGATTCCCGCAGTGGCTTCGGCCGCTGTGACAGACGCAATGATTCAAAACGATGCCAAATCCACAGGCGACGTGTTGTCCTGGGGTATTGGTACAGAGGGTCAGCGTTACAGCCCATTGAAAGACATCAACGTATCGAACATTGGCAAGCTGGTTCCAGCCTGGTCATTCTCGTTCGGCGGTGAAAAGCAGCGTGGTCAGGAAAGCCAGCCGCTGATTCACAACGGCAAGATGTTTGTCACCGGTTCCTATTCACGCATTTACGCACTGGACGCTGCCACAGGTGAAAAGCTGTGGAAGTACGAACACCGTCTGCCAGAAGGCATTATGCCTTGCTGCGACGTGGTGAACCGCGGTGCCGCCTTGTATGACAACCTGGTTATTTTCTCGACACTGGATGCCCAGTTGATCGCTCTGGACCAGAACACCGGTAAGGTGGTTTGGAAGGACAAGATTGACGACTACGCCGCTGGTTATTCCAACACTGCTGCACCCATCATCGCCAATGGTTTGGTGTTGACAGGCGTATCTGGTGGTGAATTTGGTGTGGTAGGCCGCGTTGAGGCCCGCAATGCCAAGACCGGTGAAATGGTATGGCTGCGTCCAACCGTTGAAGGTCACATGGGTTACGTGTGGGACAAAGACGGTAACAAGAAGGAAGCTGGTATTTCCGGTACCACGAATGCCACCTGGAAAGGCGACATGTGGAAAACCGGTGGTGCAGCAACCTGGCTGGGCGGTACATACGACAGCAAGACTGGCTTGGCCTACTTCGGTACTGGTAACCCAGCTCCCTGGAACAGCCACCTGCGCCCCGGCGACAACCTGTATTCCACATCCACAGTGGCAATCGATGTAAAAACCGGCCAGATCAAGTGGCACTACCAGTCCACACCGAACGACGGTTGGGACTACGACGGTGTGAACGAGTTCGTGACCTTCGACATGAATGGCAAGCGTGTTGGCGCCAAGGCTGACCGCAACGGCTTCATGTACATCAATGACGCTGCAACCGGCAAGCTGGAAAACGCCTTCCCATTCGTGAAGAAGATCACATGGGCCAAGGGCATCGACATGAAGACAGGTCGTCCGATTTTCGATCCAGCCAACCGTCCTGGCGATCCTACTGCCAAAGATGGCAAGAAGGGTGAGGTTGTATTCTCTGCACCATCTTTCCTGGGTGGCAAGAACCAGCAACCCATGGCTTACAGCCCTGACACAGGTCTGTTCTATGTTCCTGCCAACGAGTGGGGCATGGAAATCTGGAACGAGCCAATCACTTACAAGAAAGGTGCTGCTTACCTGGGCGCTGGTTTCACCATCAAGACATTGCCTGGCTTTGACTACATCGGCGCCCTGCGTGCGATGAACCCCAAGACTGGCAAGATCGAATGGGAAATCACCAACAATGCGCCTCTGTGGGGTGGTGTTCTGACCACTGGCGGTAACCTGGTGTTCTGGGGTACTCCAGAAGGCTTCCTGAAGGCGGCTGATGCCAAGACCGGTAAGGAAGTATGGAAGTTCCAGACTGGCTCCGGCGTGGTTGCACCTCCCGTGACCTGGAAAGGCAAAGACGGTCAGCAGTACGTGGCTGTTGTGTCTGGTTGGGGCGGCGCTGTTCCCCTGTGGGGCGGTGACGTAGCCAGCAAGGTGAACTACCTTGAACAAGGTGGCTCCGTGTGGGTATTCAAGCTGATGAAGTAATCGGTTTGTGAAGTACATCAAACCGCCCCGTGTGGGGTGGTTTGGTGAGTAGTGAAGTAGTAGAGCGTTTTAGAAGTGTTGTCATTTTCACCCCCAAGTTTTCTGCCTGCTCCGCAGGGAACTTATTGACGCAAACGGTTTAATCAAATTGCTCCTTGGGACCTTTTTCCAGCATTGATTGGGAGCCGGAAAAAGTTGTGGCGGTTTGAGAGTCTCCTAAACGAATGCGTCTTTTCAGCCCGGCCTTGAGCCGGGCATTTTTTCGCCTGAAGGTTTTAGAACTTGTAGGACACTTGGCCTGAGAGGATGAATGCATCGCCCTCGGCTGTGCCAAGAATGCGGCTTTGAGCTCCACCAGCGCCTTCAGTGCTGTCAATTTTTGCCTTGTCGGGCATCACATACTGAAAGGCCACATCGAAGGTGGTGGCTTTGTCGAACTGGTACTGTGATCCCACGGCAAAAGTAATTCGGTTTTCATCCGGCAAGCGAACTTTGCGACGCTCGTCGGGCACTGGGGTAATGTCATAAGCCAAACCGGCTTTCAGGTTGATGGTGTCGCTGTACTTGTAAATACCACCCACCGCAAAGCGCCAGCTGTTTTTCCATTCGTAGTCTTGCACTGGAATGGGCGCAGCGCCTCCACCTGCATTGACACGGTCAAACTGCAGTTTCTGAATGGTTGTCCATTCGGTCCATGTGGCGTCTGCCAACAGTTGCCACTTGGGATTCAACTCGGTGACGCTGGAAATGCTCAGTGAAGAGGGCAGGCGGATCTTGCTGCTCAAGTCACTATTCTGCGTGGCCGCGGCCGGGCCACTGAATGTGACATTGCCTTCGAGATCCTGTTCGATTGCTGAGCGATAGGCGATACCTACGCGTGTTGCTGGTGTGACTTGACCCATCACACCCAGGTTAAAGCCATAACCCCAACCGTCGCCAGCAATAGTGGTCAGCGACTCAGTATTCAGCCCCAATACAGTGGAAGAACTGAGCTTGGCATCCAGTTTTTGAGCTGACACGCCGACGCCTGCAGACCACTGTTCATTGAACTTGTAGGACAGCGACGGGTTGATGTTCAATGATTTGATGTCAGAGGTGATGCCCTGAAAGCGACCAATCCAGTCGGCTTGATAATCAGTTTTCAAACCAAACGGAGTGGCCACAGAAAAACCGAAATTGATCTTGTCATTAAAGGGCACAACCAGATGAAAGTTAGGGATGTAACCTTCTGAACCGAAATCACCCACATTGCGACCAGGGTTCGCAGGCATTGCAGCAGGAGAAGTAGACCCTTCGTTGTTGAATTCGCTATTCAAGTCGATGTAGTGCCCACCCAGCACCACTTGACGTTCTTTCAAGCGGCTCATGCTGGCTGGGTTGAACCAAGCTGCGCTGGCGTCTTCGCCAATGGCGGCTTTGCCCGCATAGGCCACACCGGCACCACTTGCGTTTTGCTCGAGCAGGGCAAAACCTGCTGCTTGTGCAGTGCCTGCAAGGCTCAAGGTGGCGATTGCGGCACCAATGCTTTTGATTTGGAAAGGGGATTGTTTCATGTCGTCCTCGTAAGTCCGTTTTTGAGAATGGAATTTTCGAGGACATTGTAAGTAAAAATACGAACGACCGTGCTAATGCACTGTAGAGTTTTACTCTATAAATCCTAGGTATAATTAGTATTTTACTGGTTTAGGGGTACTGCCGCGCCGCTTTGCGAAAACTTCCAGGTGGCCACACTGAGCATGATCACGGTTGCGCCAATGAGCACCAAAGTGGCAAACATCAAGCCAAATTCTGCGTGGCTGCTGAACGCATGTCGCAGCAAGTCGACACAGTAAGAAAATGGATTGAGCAAGGCTACCCAACGTGCCAGGGCCGGCATGGGTTCGATGGGGTATAAGGCACCGCTGAAAAAGAACACCGGGAAAATCACGAAGTTCATCATGACGGCAAAGCCGTCAATACTCTTGGCAAAGGTGCCACACAGTACACCCAAGGCCGCGCACGCCAAAGCTGCCAAGGCGGCGCCAGGCAGCAGTACATGTAACTCAGGCCACAAGGTACGACCAACCCATGGCAGTACGTCTTGTAAATCAAAGCCCAAGGGAAACAGAAGGGTGTACAGGCCTTCAAGCGCGAGTAGCAAGGTGATCAGCAAGCCCATTTGAACCAGCGCACCTATTGCGGCCCCGAGGGTTTTTGCAATCAGGATGTGGTGTGTTTTGACAGGGGCGGTCACCAGCAGGCGCATGGTGCCGGCGTCTTTGTCCAGCGCAATGCTCAGGCCACCCACCATGCCGCCAAACAGCAGTGTCATGCCCACAATGCCGGGTAGCAAACGTGCGGTGTAGTCACCGCCGGCCAAAGCTTGCATGCCGCCACCGATGATCCACAACCACAGCACAGGGCGCACCATGGCTGCTGCAAGGCGATCTCGTTGCTTCAACAGCTTTTGGCTTTCGCGGCGTATTACAGCCCAGTAAAAATGCATCAACATCTCAGTGGGCTCCACCGTTCATTTTCCAGACAAACCAGTCCGCCAGGGTGGCTGTGCGCACGCTGGTGACGCTTTGGTCGGGCAATTCATCCAGCGCTTGTGCAGGTGTGCCCAGCCAATTCAATTCACCTTGGTGAAGAAAACCGACCCGGTCGCAACTGTTGGCTTCGTCCATCAAATGCGTCGCAATGAAAATAGTCAGTCCGTCAATCGCCTGCAGGGTCTTCAAGGTTTGCCACACGCTGTTTTTGGACGGCACGTCCAGCGCAGTGGTGGGTTCGTCGAGAATAAGAACGCCGGGTTTGTGCACCATGGCGCGTGCAATATCCACCAGCCTTTTTTGCCCGCCAGACAAACTTCCCACCGTGCGGTGTAACCAGGGCTGGATCGGGAAAATGCTGTACAAGTGTGCCAGGTTTGCTTTGGCCTGCGTTTTGTTCAAACCTTGCAGGCCCGCTGCAAACAGCAGGTTTTCCTCCACGGTCATGAAGCGGTCCAGTGATACCGATTGAAAGACAAAGCCCAGGTTTTTGCGGGCCAGGTCGGCGGCCCTGCGGGTGCTGTAACCCAGCACCGAGAGCTCGCCCTGGTCGGGAGTGATCAGGCCTGCGATCAGGCTGATGAGCGTGGTTTTACCGGCACCATTGGGCCCGAGCAGGCCGAACATTTCGCCTGAATTCAAATCAAGGCTGACATTGCTCAGTGCCCGCCGTTCTCCCCAAGAGAAGCACAAGCCCTGTGCGTGCAGGCGGATGGTGGTGTCGATTGCGGTGTTGGTGGTGTTCAAGTGCCGTTTTTGCTGAGGTGCAAGCTGTTGTGATCGCTGCGATACCATACCACGGGCACCTCGGTGGTATTGGCCAATGCTTGCTGTTCAGGCTTCTGAACCTTCAGGTAATCGTTGGGATTGTCGCGACGCTGCGCCGCATCAACGAAGGCGATTACTTTGTCATGATCAGGTGATTTGTGGCATACCGGGTCGGCGCTGGTGGCGTCGCCTGTGATCAGGTAGGCCTGGCACCTGCAACCGCCGTAATCTTTGGCCTTGTCGGGGCAGGTTCTGCAGGGGTCCTTCATCCACGCATCGCCACGGTAACGGGTGAATCCATCGCTCTCGTACCAAATGTGTTCAACCGTGCTGGTTTTTACATTTGGAAATTCAAAGCCGGGCAGCATGCGTGCGGCCTGGCAGGGCAAAGCGGTGCCGTCGGGGCTGATGCTGAGAAATACATTGCCCCATCCGCTCATGCAGGGCTTGGGGGTTTTCTCGAAATAATCGGGCACCACGAACAACAATTTCATGCGGTTGCCCAACTTCTCGCGCCACACGGCTACGCGTTCTTCGGCGTGTTTTAACTGTTCATGGGTCGGAATCAGGGCAGCCTTGTTTTTAAATGCCCAGCCGTAATACTGGGTATTCGCCAGCTCCAGGTATTCAACGCCCAGTTTGACAGCCAACTCAATAATTGAATCAATGTGGTCGAGATTCAAACGATGGAGTACCACGTTCAACACCATGGGCCAACCGGCCGCTTTCACAGCGCTTGCAATTTCCAGTTTCTTGGCAAATGTTTTTGTATCACTCAGTGCATCATTTGCGGCCTGGGTTGCATCTTGAAAACTCACCTGGATGTGGTCGAGGCCAGCGGCTTTCAGGGCATCAAGCCGTGCGGGTTTCAGGCCGATGCCTGAGGTGATCAAGTTGGTGTAGTAGCCCAGTTCATGGCCATAGGCCACCAACTCTTCGAGGTCGTCTCGAAGCAAAGGCTCACCACCGGAAAAACCCAATTGAACTGCACCCAGCGCACGGGCCTGCTTCATGGTGTCTTTCCACTCGGCAGTGCTCAATTCATGCGTGTTGGTCTTGTAATCAACCGGGTTGTAGCAGAACACACAATGCAGCGGGCAGCGGTAAGTCAGTTCAGCCAATAGCCAAAGTGGGCCAGCGGGGCGAGTGTTGGTTGAACTCACGCCTGTCATGCTTCCAGCCAGTTTCGTCGAGTGGCCTCTTGCAGCATGCTTCGCACATCCGCTTCCAGTCCGCTTGCGTTGAATTTCGCTTCAAGCGCAGCGACAATATCGCTCACGGTGCGCGTACCGTCACACAGCAGCAAAATTTCACTGGCGGATTGGTTCAGCTTCACCATGCCCTCTGGGTAAAGTAACACATGGGTTTTCTGCGCCTCTTCGTATTGCAGGCGAAACAGGCGGTTCAGCTTTGGGCGCTCCGGTAGCGTTGGGTTTGTCTCTGTGTTCATTGTTTTTTTCGTTTTGTTTTTGCTGGCTCGTTCGGATAAGCCAGTGCTATTGCATCTGACATGCTCCACAGCACATCCAGTTTAAATTGAAGAATTTCAAGCGCGCGCTCTTGTTGCGCACGGGTCTTGAAATAATTCAAAGTCACTTCCAGTCCATGTTCGACGTCGCGTTGCGCCAGGCTGATTCGTGAGCGAAAATAATTCAGTCCTTCGGCGGCAACCCATTTGTAATCTTTGGGCCAATTGCTCAGGCGCTGTTTGTGAATTTCAGGGGCGAACATCTCGGTCAGCGACGAGCACACCGCCTCTTGCCATGGCGCACGGCGCGCGAAATTCACGTAGGCGTCCACCGCAAAACGGACACCTGGCAACACCAGTTGCTGGCTCCACAGTACATCCCTCTCAATGCCCACCGCTTCGCCCAGGCGGCTCCATGCCTCTATACCACCGGCATTGCCCTCCCAACCATCGTGGTCAAGAATACGTTGTACCCAACGGCGGCGGGTTTCACGGTCGTCGCAGTTGGCCATCACAGCGGCGTCTTTTTGCGGAATGCAAACCTGGTAATAAAAGCGGTTGGCCACCCAACCACGCAATTGTTCACGGCTTAATTTGCCTTCACGCATGGCCACATTGAAAGGGTGGTGTATGTGGTAGCGGTCGCCTTTGGCACGCAGACGTTCTTCGAACTCTTTTTTACTCCACGCCTTGTTGCTGCTCATGCAAGAATCTCCATGCCGTCATAAGACACTTCAATTCCATTGTCGGCCAGAATGGCGCGTTCGTCGCCATGCTCGTACAAAATCGGGTTGGTGTTGTTGATGTGAATCAGGATTTTGCGCTGGTGCTCGAATTGGCGAAGCTGACTGATCATGCCTGAACCACGCTTGCCTGGTTTGTCGGTTTGCGGCAGGTGGCCCATATCGGCTGCCATTTTTGTTGAGAAACCCTGTGTGACCATTTCGTCTTCGGTCCAGAACGTGCCGTCCACCATCAACACGTCAGCTTGTTGCATGTAGGGCAGAATATCGGGCGTAATTTCTCCGAGGCCCGGCGCATAAAAAACCTTCTTGCCCGTGTTGATGTCTTCGATCAGCAAGCCAATGTTGTCGCCACGGCGTTGCGCATATCGGTTCGGCGAATAGGGCGGCGCTTTGCTGATCAATGGAATTGATTTGATCTTGATGCTGTCCATCGGGCTGATGGTGAGGGGGTCGTCGCATTCGGTACACAAAGGTGTCCATTTCACGCCGCAATAAAATCCCAAAGTGGGTACCAAGGGCAAACCATTGGTGAGGTCTTCCCACACTGCGGGAGTGGTGTAAAGGCGCATGGGTATTTTGCCTTCACGCATCATCAACAGGCCAGTGGTGTGGTCAAATTGCGCGTCCATCAAAATGACGGCAGAAATACCGGTGTCGCGTGGTCCTCTATTGGGTTGTAACTCTGGGGTATTTTTGATTTGCGCAAGAATATCGGGCGACGCGTTCACGAGAATCCAGTTGGCCGACCCGTCCGATATGGCAATCGACGACTGGGTGCGCGCAGTGTATCCAGGCGCTCTGGCCCTGACAGCTTGGCAGTTGTTGCAGTTACAGTTCCATTGTGGGAACCCTCCGCCTGCTGCGGAACCCAGAACTTTGATTTTCATAGTTGCTTTTTTTCAGGGGTAAAAAAAGCCCCGCCAGCCGAAAGGCTATCCGGGGCTGTGCGAACCGTCAAATTAACGGTTGGCGATGTACATGGTGATTTCGAAACCGAAACGCATGTCAACGAATGATGGTGTAGTCCACTGCATGAAAAATCCTCCTTTTGCTTTATTGAAATGCACCTTGGCTCACGGCTAGGGTGAAGAACTTGGCTTGCGCCGTTTTGTTCGTCCTCAGAGTGTGAATAGCAATTCCCGTGCCTTAGGGGGCCGTCTGTCGGCATTTTTGTAATGTGGAAAATGTGCGCTGGAGTTGATGTTTCAGTTGTTCAAACTGTTGCAGTTTGAAACACCCAGCAAAAAGGCGCGAACCTTTTGAGTTCGCGCCTTAGGACAATCGTTAACGGAGGGTGGTTAACGATCAGAAGAACAAGATCGCGCCGACTGCGATTGTGTTCTCTTCACCCTTTGGTGTACCAGCGGGTGCAAAGCGATACTGCTCTTCGCGGGTGATGTATTCACCAGCGATGGTCAGACTTGGTGTCAGGTTGTGATACACGCCGAGAACCAACTGGCTTGTCTCGTCCAGCATGATTGCTGCATCATTGCTTGTAGCGTCCAGAGTGGATGCGCCGTAGTTAATACCAAATTTGGTGTTGCCCACTTTGTATGTGGCTTGCACCAAGTAGCCGTCAGAATCACGCTCTTGGCCTTGGAGGTCCGCGCCACCAAATCCAATCAAAGTGGTACCCAAGCCTTCACCAGTGAAGTAATTGCCCACTAAACCCAGGTTACCAAAGTTCAGCGCCGCGCCAACTTCATACCCGGCGATGTCGCTCTGGGCATTGTTACCTGTGACAGCGGGATCGTCTGGCAATGAGTCGCGGCTTTGATTAATCAAAGCGCCCCATACCTTGCCTGCGTCACCCAAGCTGTATGTTGCCAAGGCTTGCAATCCAGGTGAGTCTGCTTCGCCACGTGGGGTTTTAGGCTGGAATACACCGGCAGACAAGCTAAGGTTGCCGATGGCTGGGGTGGTGTAAGTAATCTGAGGCTGGAACTCAGTATAGATGTAGCCCGCGCCAATAGAACCCAATGTGGTGTTCAAGGCACCATTAAAGCCAGAGCCGCCACCAACAGCCAGCAATGACATATCATTCAAAATTGCGTTTTGACCGAATAGACCAATGTCACGACCGGCCTTGATTGTACCCATGCTCTCATTGCCGAACTGCAAGAACACACGGCGTTGGTCACCAACCAACTGGCCGGACGTGCCAGTACCCGCGCCAGTGAAAGTTGTGCCTGGATCGATAGAAATCACGGCCTTCAAGTCGTAGCCGGCCTGTTTGGTCGATGCTGAGAAAATAATAAAGCCGGGCAGCAGACCGTTTTGGATTGAAGTGCGGTCTTGTCCAGTTGCAGTGCCGCCGCAAACGCCCAAAGCGCCGTCAGCTGCTGCACCGGCATTGTCGCAACTCGTCGTGTTGTAGTAAGCGTTTACCGAGCCGGAAATGTCCATTTCCCACTCGCCGGCCTTGAAGCCGATCGCGTGTGCCGAGGTCCCCATTGCTGCCAAGATGGAAGCTGCTACTAATTTTTTGCTGATCATAAGATCAACCCTCCAGTTTTAGTTTTTAAAGGTTGTTGCTTGTTTGTCTTCTAAAGCTCGCCAACACACCGCAGAGTAGCGCTGGCTTGAGGGGACTAGGGCAAAAGACATGCCAGTATTTAAGTTATTGATTTTATGGAAATAAATATAAATGTAGGGCTTTTGATGACAGGATGAGGCAGTGCAGTTGCTTTGCGCCAGGCGGTGCGCTTTGAAACAGGATTGTGTGTGGCTGGAGCAGGTGGATGACAGTTTTGTGACAACTGTTCAGGTGTTTTGTGCCAAAAAAAACCACCCGATAATCGGGTGGTTTTTAGTTGCAATGTGCAGCTTGGTGCTATGTATTATTGGCTACTTCGAATTCAAGCGTCTATAAATGGTATTCCGGGAAATTCCCAGCATTCTCGCAGCAGCACTCACGTTGCCTCTGCAGGTTTCCAAGGCGTCCTGAATTGCTCGCGATTCCAAATCGTCCAGGTTAATCGGGTTGTCCACTGGGGCCCTCGCAGTGGCTTGGCGTGAGCCCAGATAACCTTGGGCACGGGCATCATAGGCCCGTGTGTCGTAGCTGTCTTCCCTGAAGCGTGGCGCCTGTGGCAGCGTCTCCGCCAGTTCTTCACGATTGGCGAGCTTCTGGCTGTGCGTCCAGCTGTCAAATCGACCTTCCCTGAATTTGCTGAAGGTTTGATCCAGGCCGCTGCCCTTGGGTGTTGCCCCTGGCCGATGATGAACCTGCACTTCAAATGCGCTGGCTCGGCTTTTTGAGGGAAAAGCGGGTGCGTTGTTGCGAGGCGGAGCCGCAATTTTGGTTTGCATTGAGAAATTGCTGCGAACACTGAATTGAGGGCGCGTACTGGCCACTGGTGCGCTAGCAGGTGCGGTGTGAAGATTTTCTTCGGGTTGAGCCGGCGCCTGATCCGCTTGTCTGGTTTTGTTGTCCAGTCGCAAAGCGTGCCATTCGTCGAGGAAGTCATCGGGCAGGTGATCCCACTCAATGGTCTCTGCTTCATCCGTCATTACGCTGGCTGTGCGCAAAATATTCGTCAGCTGGCGAATATTGCCTGGCCATGCGTGAGTCGTGAATGCCTTCATCACCTCAGGTGATACTCGTATGCGTGGATTGTGCGATTCATTCTCCAGAATTCGATGAATGATTTTCTGCAAGTCGGTTCGCTCACGCAAGGCCGGGATTCGTACCACCAAACCATGCAAACGGTAATACAAGTCTTCGCGGAAGTGTCCTGTTGCAATTTGATCGCGCAGATTGCGGTGTGTGGCGCAAATGACTTGCAAGTTCACTGGAATGCTTTTTTGGCTACCCAGCGGCGTCACCACTCTTTCCTGCAAAACCCTCAACAATCGGGCTTGCAGCGAAATTGGCATGTCTCCGATTTCATCGAGGAACAGGGTTCCGCCATTCGCCTGGAGAATTCGACCTTGTGATCCTTTCTTCTTCGCTCCAGTGAAGGCGCCATCCTCGTATCCGAAAAGCTCGGACTCAATCAGGGTTTCCGGTATTGATGCACAATTCACAGCCACAAAGGGCTTGTCCGCGCGTGGTGAATCGTTGTGGATGGCCTGTGCCAGAATTTCTTTGCCTGTGCCGGTCTCGCCAAGAATCAGGATGGGAATGTCCTTGTCGATGACTTTGCCCACTTTTTCGATGATTTTTGCCACTTGGGGGTCGCCTGTATTCAGATACTTCAGGCTGGAGAGGTGGCGACTTTTTTGGCAAGTGGTGTTTGACTTCAGAGATACCTGGTTTGGCTGTTGACTGACGCTGGGCTCCACATGGTTTTTGACCAGACCCACCGAGTCGAAAATGCGACCACGCCCCACGCTGCCCAGACTGGCTCGCGCAGTGACCTGATTGCCGTTGTGCAAGCACAAAATCAACGGGATCGGATTGCAGGTGCGATAGTGGTCAATCAGCGCCGACAAAGGCATGCCGAACAGCGAACTGAATGTATGGCTTTTCAGTGCATTGGCGGACATGCCGAATTGCACCATGGCTGCACGGTTGGCCGCAAGGAATTTGCCCGCAGGCGAGAAGGCTGCTGCACCTTCCACCACAGATCCCAGAAACTCTCCGCGCTGGTGAAACTGAACAATAATCGCGTCCTGAAACGAGCTGTTGAACAGATGGTTTTCAATCATCTGCGCCGACATTCGCACCAAGCCCATGGTGTGGCGGTGGTAGCTGCGGTAGTCGCCGGTTACATCCAGCACGCCGATGGCCACACCGTTCGGATCAAAGATTGGCGCCGCCGAACAAGTCAGGAACCGATTCACATCCAGAAAGTGGTCCTGGCCATGAACCACAGTGGGCAGCTCTTCAATCAGCGCAGTACCAATCGCATTGGTGCCCTTGTGTTCTTCACTCCAGGTAACTCCAGGAGCAAGGGCGACTTTCTGTGCTTTGACCAAAAAGTCGTCATCGCCGAGCGATTCAATAATGGTTCCGCTGGCATCGGTCAGCAGCACCATGCTGTGTGTATTGACCACCTGCTCGTACAGGGTTTCCATGAAGGGCAGGGCACACGACTTCAACCGGTTGTTTTTCTCGATTAACTCTTTCAGCGCGCTGCTGGGCGGCGGGGCCATGTCTACCTTGGAAGTGGTGTCCAAGCCTGCTGCTGTGGAGCGCTGGTGTGCACGTCGGATAAATTCCAGGTGTCCCTCTGTACCTGGGTCGATCAGTTCAATCACTTGGGCGTTGGATGCGAGGCTGCCGCCATCCCGCTCGGATAAGAATGCCATCCATGTCTCCTGCTTCTAGTGGTGCTGCGTTTTATAGGTATGTTTTTGGGTGCAACTTGAAGCGCTGAATATTTTTGTTTCTATTGGTGATTCAGCTGCCATGTTCCTCAATGCAAGCACTGTGCCAACTCAATTCAATGTGTTTCAGAATGAAACACCTTTTGATGAAAAGTAGCACAGATCGAACGCTGAAGCCATAGAGTTCGCCATATGTCACAATTGGTAAAACTAATTCACAAATCCGAACGGATAGGGTGGCATGGGGATTGCAACGACTATCGCGTGTTGATCATTCTTAGAAATACAGGAGTTGTGATGTTAGTTCGTAAAGCCCTAGTGGCAACCATTTTTTCAATTGCTGCCTCGGTGGCGATGGCCCATGGTGACGTAACCCCGCAGGTTGTGGATGTGTCCACCCTCAAGCCGCTGGGCGATGACATGCTGGAAACCAATCCCTACACCGGCGACAAGGAAGCAATTCGCGTGGGTAGCTCTGCATACAACCAGAACTGTGCGCGCTGTCATGGCCTTGAGGCAGTCAGTGGAGGCATTTCTCCCGACCTTCGCAAAATGAACACCGAATGCGATTCCTTCGCGGGCAAAAAAGCCAAAGAACAATGCAAGGTGGAAATTGATACTTATTACCGCAACTCGGTGCTGGGTGGCAAGGTGCGTGGTGACAGGGTTTACATGCCAGCTTTCGCCGGCATTTTGAGCCAAGAGGCCATTTGGGCGATCAAGGCCTACGTCGAAACCCGCAAGTACGAGTAATCACTGGCGCGGCTCTACAGGGTGGGTCGGCGAACTGAGATGCCGCCCCCTCTGCCTTATCAAATATCTATTCAGAATAAAAGTGCATCCAAGGCACTACCATCAGGAGACCTTATGAATGCTTTCAATTCGAAGTGCAAATCCCCGTTGATTAAATGGTTGGGTGCAGTTGCGCTGGGCTTTTCAATTCAGTTCGGCGCGGCTGCCCAAGAACTTAGCGATTGGGCCAAAGTACAGGCCTCAGGCGTGCTGACTGTCGCCGTTTACAATTATTTGGCACCCTATTCTCACGAAGGCAAGGGGATTGACGTGGATATCGCCAAAGCCCTGGCGGCCAAGTTGGGCCTGGGTTTGCGGGTGCGTCCATTTACGGAAGATGAAGAGTTTTCGGATGACATCCGAAATATGGTGACCCGTGGCCACTACCTGGCCGGAGCGCCGGCAGATGTTTTGATGCACGCGCCAGTGGATGCGTACATCATGCAGAAAGAAGATCAGGCGCTGTTCTTCTCTCCCTATACCCGGGACGATATTTTCGTGGCGCGTAACATCAAGAAGTTGCCCACGCTGGACAGCCTGAAACCTTTTTCAGAGGCCGGTAACAAGATAGGCGCCGAAGCGGCAGCCCTGCCCAGCATTATGTTGGCAGGGGCGGATGGTGCCGCTTATGCGGACAACCTTGTGAACTTCAAAACCCCGAAAGAGGCCGTGGATGCCATGGTCAATGGCGAACTGGTGGCTGTCATGGCGACCAAAGCCGAGCTGGAGTGGGCCTTGCACCAGCATCCAGACAAGAAGGCAGATTATTTCGTATCCAAAGTTCCGCACAATTCTCTGCCACCCAAAGGTTGGGCTGTGGGCATGGCCACCAAGAAAAGCAACAAGGAATTGGCTGAAAAACTGACTGTGGCCATGAATGAGCTGAAGGAGAGTGGTGAGCTGGAGAAGATTTTCGCGAACTATGGCGTGAAGTACATGAGGCCATGACTCGGTGTTGAGGCCTGACAAGCTGTGAAGGCCCTGCAATTCTGCGGGGCTTTTTTTCATGGGACAGTTGTTCCATTTTGAAACAGCTGTGTTGCATCGGGAAAACCCCGACCTCCGAAAGTCGGGAAACTGTTGCCGGGATCGGTCGAAATTCTGTTTTTAAGTTGGCAGGCTTATTGCATAACACGATGAGTATGTAGTGCCTAAAACAAATAACCAAAGAAGCGAGGAACAACGGGATGCAAAAATCTCTTCACATCACGCCTGACAAATGTACAGGCTGCCTTCAGTGTGAAATGGCATGTAGCTATGAAAATTACCAGGTGTTCAACACCTCACTGTCGCGAATCAAGGTATTCGATTTCCATCACACCGGCAAAAAAGTGCCCTACACCTGTACACAGTGCGATGAGGCCTGGTGTATGCACGCTTGCCCGGTAGAAGCAATCACCATGGACAAAACCAACGGTGTGAAAGTGGTGTCTGAGGACACCTGCGTGGGTTGCAAGGTGTGCACCATTGCGTGTCCGTTTGGTACGGTCAATTACGTTCAGGAAACTGGCAAGGTACAAAAGTGCGACCTGTGCGGCGGAGACCCCGCTTGTGCAACTGCCTGCCCAACTGGCGCAATCACTTATGTGGATGCCAACTGGACTGGTTTGGACAAGATGAAGCAGTGGGCCGAGAAGCTGAGCAACCAGGCTCACGCGTAACTCGTTGACCATTGAATAGAACAGAGAGAAGGGAGTAATACAAATGGCATGGACCGGTAAAGTACTGCGCGTGAACCTGACTGCAGGCACCTGCACGACCGAAGACTTGAGAATGGATTGGGCGAAAAGCTACCTTGGCCAGCGTGGTTTGGCTACCAAGTACTTCGTGGAAGAAGTGAATGCGAAAGTGGATCCACTTTCACCTGAGAACAAGATTATTTATGCAACTGGCCCGCTGACAGGCACCATGGCCTCCACTGGCGGCCGCTATTCAGTGATTACCAAAGGCCCATTGACAGGTGCAATCGCCTGCTCGAACTCAGGCGGCTACTTTGGCAATGAATTGAAGAGCGCTGGCTGGGATATGGTGATCATGGAAGGCAAGTCACCCAAGCCGGTGTACCTGCTGATCGAAAACGAAAATGCCAAGTTGATGGACGCTTCAGACCTGTGGGGCAAGAGCGTGTGGGACACCGAGCCTGCCATCAAAACAAAGCACCAAGACCCGCTGATGCGTGTGTGTTCAATCGGCAAGGCTGGTGAAAACCAGGTGTTGTACGCCGCCATTGTGAACGACTTGCACCGTGCAGCTGGTCGCTCAGGCGTGGGTGCCGTCATGGGTTCCAAAAACGTCAAAGCGATTGCAGTGCGTGGTACCAAAGGCGTTGGCAACATTTCCAACCCCAAGGAGTTCATGAAGGTCACCTACGAGAAGAAAAAGATTCTCGCCGAGAATGCCGTGACTGGTACTGGCCTGCCCACCTATGGCACCCAGGTGTTGATGAACGTGATCAATGAAATGGGTGCCATGCCCACCAACAACCACCGCGATGTTCAGTTCGATGGCGCCAAGGATATTTCCGGCGAAAAAATGCATGAACCCCGCAAAACAGACGGCAAGGCCAACCTGGTGACCAACCAGGCCTGTTTTGGTTGCACGATTGCTTGCGGTCGCATCTCCAAAATTGATGAAACCCACTTCACCGTGGAAAACAAGCCGCAGTACCATGGTGCGTCCGGCGGTCTGGAATACGAAGCTGCATGGGCCTTGGGATCATCAAACGGCGTGAACGACCTGGAAGCGCTCACTTACGTGAACTTCCTGTGCAACGAACACGGCATTGATCCAATTTCTTTGGGTGCCACAGTGTCAGCCGTGATGGAATTGTATGAAATGGGTGTGTTGACCGAAGCGCAACTGGGTTGCAAGGCCCCGTTTGGTTCAGCCGAGGCGCTGGTGAAATTGAGTGAAGACACCTGCAACGGCGTTGGTTTCGGCGTGGAAATTGGCCAGGGCTCCAAGCGCCTGACTGCCAAATATGGCCACCCCGAATTGTCGATGAGCGTAAAGGGTCAGGAATTCCCGGCCTACGACTCTCGCGGTATTCAGGGTATGGGTTTGGCGTATGCCACTTCCAACCGCGGTGCCTGCCACTTGCGTGGTTACACCGTAGCATCGGAAGTGCTGGGTATTCCGGTTAAAACCGACCCATTGACCACCGACGGCAAGCCCGCTTTGGTCAAGGCGTTTCAGGATGCTACCGCTGTGTTTGACTCAGCCGGTATTTGCGTGTTCACCAGCTTTGCCTGGACACTGGCTGACGTGCAGCCTCAGGTGGCTGCTGCCTGTGGGGACGAGTTCGACATGGCCAATCTTGAAACCATGGGTGAGCGCATCTGGAACATGGAGCGCCAGTTCAACCTGGAAGCCGGTTTCACCAAAGCCGATGACGATCTCCCCGCACGTTTGAAGAAAGACGCCGCGAAAGTGGGGCCCGCCAAAGGCTTGGTCAACGGCATCGACAAAATGCTGCCTGAGTACTTCGAGCTGCGTGGCTGGGACACCGAGGGTCGCCCAACGGCTGCAACACTGGAGCGCTTGGGGCTATGACTGTAACCACTCCAACACGGCACGTTATCTTGGGTAACGGGCCTGCGGGGGTGGTCGCTGCCGAGCAAATTCGCAAGCAGCGGCCTCGCGATTCGATCGTGATGGTGGGTGCCGAACCGGAACCACCATACTCCCGCATGGCTATTCCTTACTTGCTGATTGGCAAAGTGGGCGAGAAGGGCACTTACCTTCGCAAAGACCCCGACCATTTCAAGAAGCAGGATATTCAGGAAATACGCGCCCGCGCCACCAAGCTGGACACGGCAGGCAAGAAAGTTCACCTGGACAATGGCGATGTACTGGAATACGACAAGTTGCTGATTGCAACTGGCGCACGCCCAATTTCACCACCCATTCCCGGTGTGAATTTGCCCGGCGTACACCCTTGCTGGACACTTGAGAATGCACGGCAGATTATCGAGCTGGCCAAGCCCGGATCGCGCGTGTTGCAAATGGGTGCGGGTTTTATCGGTTGCATCATCATGGAAGCGCTGGCCCTGCGCGGTGTCAAGCTGACTGTGGTTGAAATGGGCAATCGCATGGTGCCCCGCATGATGACCGAAGGTGCAGGTTCCATGATTCGTGACTGGTGCATCAAGAAAGGTGTGGACGTGCATTGTTCCACCCGAGTGGAGGCCATTGAAGTGGGCAGCCAGGCCGAGCAGCAGAGCTTGATTGCAAAGATCGGTTCTGCCATCGGGTTTGGCACCGCAGTGGCTGCCAAAGACGGTGCGCCCTTGCGGGTGAAGTTGTCCAACGGTGAAACGCTTGAAGTTGATCTGGTGATTTCTGCCACTGGCGTGAAGCCCAATCTGGACTTTCTGGAAGGCAGCGGCTTGCAAATGGATCAGGGTTTGTTGGTGGACGATCACATGCAAACCAACATCAAAGATGTGTATGCCGCAGGCGATGTAGCCCAGGTGCGCGATTTCTCCACCGGTGAGAAAACCGTGAACATGATTCAACCTGCTGCCGCCGATGATGCCCGAATTGCTGCGCAAAACATGATGGGGCAAGGCACTACCACACAAGGCAGTCTGGCCATGAACGTGCTGGACACGCTGGGCTTGATTGCTGCCTCTTTTGGGCAGTGGTGGGGCGCTGAAGGTGGGCAAAGCGTTGAATTGCAAAACAAGGACGAATTCACCTACCTGCGTTTGGAATTTCTTGGCGATGTGCTGATTGGTGCAACCAGTTTGGGGCTAACGAACCATGTTGGCGTTATGCGGGGTCTGATTCAGGGCAAAATCCATTTGGGCGAATGGAAAGATCATTTGCTCGAAGATCCAACCCGATTAATGGAAGCCTACCTGGCTTGCGCTCAGTCACAAAGTACATGGAAATTACCTTCAAGCTCTTTGCAACACTGACCGACTATTTGCCGACGAACCGTGTGGACAACGCGGTTCGTCTTCAGATTAAAGATGGCAGTACCGTGCAGCAAATTATTGACCAGTTTCATCTTCCGGAGAAACTTACCCACCTGGTGCTAGTGAATGGTGTGTATGTGGACCCTGCCGATCGAGCCAGTAAAGTATTAACACCCGATGATGTGTTGGCCATTTGGCCACCCATTGCGGGCGGTTAGTTGCGCATGGCGATTTTCAACACCGACAAAGCATTGGACATGTCCTGCACCGAGCGCGAATTGCGTCGCTGGGTGCACATGATTGCCGAATTGTTTCCAATGACTTCAGAGCAAGCGGATCACGCAGATTTTGAAGTGCAGGGCGGTACCGCGCGAATCGCGTGGAAGGATATGCCCGATCGTGTGATTGCCTTGGTGCGTTTAAAACGCATGGAGGTAACACTGGCGTTTTCTGATGGTGTGCCTGCCGATGCGAGGGCGCATTTCTCGAGGCAGTTTCAGATGCATACACTGCGGGGTGGGGGCTGAGGCTGGCGGTTGGTGATTGTTGATTGTTGATTGGTGATTGGTGAGGCTTGGGTGCAGTACCGATTGGCCTAAGCAAGGCTTCTGATTCCGGCTTGATGCTTCTGGCTTGGGGCATGCGAAACGCTTAAGCGTCTTCGCATCGACCTTTCAGGTCGCCCCGCGCTGTGAAGCCGCCGGGAAGCCTTGCAAAGCCGGCCAGCCGTTACCGCACCCAAGCCTCACCCGACCACATTGCATACCGCGCACCGCTAGTCTCCGGCGCGAGAGGGTATGCAACTGAGCAAGCTAGTCAACGGGTATGCTGCTGAGCAAGCTTGACAAACGGGTATGCACCTGAGCAAGCCAGGCAAACAGGTATGCACATGAGCAGGCTAGTCAACAGGTATGCGCCTGAGTACGCTACGCAATCGGTTACCTGCCCGCCTGGATGGTAAACAACTCAACGCCTCGATCTTCGAACTTCGCAAAGTCAATGCACTCGCCTGTTTCATGAGTCACTGAATTCAACACACAAAGCATCCAGTTGTCGGGCGTCAATTCCGAATTGGCCAGTGAAATGGCAGGTACAGTCAACGGCGATTCAGGTACCCAGCGATACCAGCCGTTCTCAAGCACTGCGTTGGGTGCGGGGTCAATTCCAGCACCGCTGCCTTTGACAAATGTTTCTTTCAATACCAGTTGTTCATCTTTCAGCTGCCAGTGTTCAACCCACTCGGTTTTTTCCACCGAGTGAGTCCAGCTCAGGGAAAACAGCAAACCTGCGAGGCAGGCTGCTGATTTCCCGGCGATGACCACACACAGGCTCATGCGGTTTGCAATTTGCCTTTTAAAGTTTTGGCATTGCGCCAGGCCATGAAGCCAAACACCAATGACAGGGCAAAGCCGATTTCATCGGTGATGGGCAACGCTGCAATGAGCGTGAATGATGTCGCCATGGCCAGCACACGCAACCACACGGGTAATTTCGCACCCAGATAACCAATCACCGCAGCACCCCAAAGGCTGATCGCCAGCACCGTTTTTATCACGATGTAGATAACAGCCGGAATGTAGCCAATTTCACTGGCCAGCGGGCCGCCATCTTGCAGCATCAGTGAGGGGGTGTAAACCGCCATAAAAGGAATAACAAATCCTGCTGCCGCGATTTTAACCGCCTCCATCGAGATGGTCAGGCCGCGTTCCTTGGCAATCGGGGCTGCTGCAAAACAGGCCAAAGCGACTGGTGGCGTCAGGTCGGCCAGAATTCCGAAATAGAACACAAACATGTGGCTGACGATCAAAGGTACACCCAGTTGCTCCAGTGCCGGGCCAGCAATACTGGAGGTGATGATGTAGTTGGGAATGGTTGGAATGCCCATGCCCAACACAATGCAGGTGAGCATGGTCAGCACCAGTGACAGGAACAAACTGTTCTCGCCGACGCTGACTACAAACTGGCCGAAAGTGTTGGCTGCGCCAGTCAGAGTCATGGTACCGATGATCACACCCACCATGGCACAAGCTACACCCACAGGCAAGGCGGATTTTGCGCCGTCGGCCAGTGAGTCACGGCAAACTCCCAACGTTTCCCGTCCGCCTTTTCGAAATGCGTTAATTGCAATCAAGGCCAGAATGGCGCTTGCAATCACCCAGATGCCAAATTGTAGAAATGCTGCACACACCACGCCCAAGCCCATCCAAAACAGCACGCGGATCGCCATGTTAGGCAAACCAATTGCAATGGATGCGCCCAAGATGAGCACCACAGTGAATGCCAAGCCTACTGTGCCTGCGAATAAGGGTGTGTAGCCACCCACCAAAAGCCAAACCAAGGCAATCAATGGAAGCACCAGGTACCATTGGTCCTTGACGGCTTTCCAGGGATTGGGCAAGTCCCTCTTCTCCATGCCTTTCAAGCCACGTTTGCCAGCTTCCAGGTGCACCATCCAGAACGCGCCGAAGAAGTACAAAATAGCCGGGATGATGGCGGCTTTCACAATTTCAGAATACGGAACACCCAGCGTTTCAGCCATGATGAACGCCACAGCACCCATAACCGGCGGCATTAATTGCCCACCCATGGATGCGGTTGCTTCCACACCGCCAGCAAACGCGGCTTTGTAGCCGAAGCGTTTCATCAGGGGAATTGTAAATTGACCCGTTGTAACCACGTTGGCTACGCCTGAACCGGAAATTGTACCCATGAGAGCGGAGGACACCACCGCCACTTTGGCGGCACCGCCCTGCGCATGGCCAACAAGGCCCAGCGCAAAATCAGTGAAAAGTTTGATCATGCCAGCCTTTTCAAGAAAGGCACCAAACAAAATAAACAGGAAAATATAAGACGCTGACACATAGGTTGGAATGCCATAAATACCTTCTGTGCCGTAGGCCATGTGCTCGATGACCTGGTGGAAATCATAACCTCGGTGATCAAATGGGGCTGGCAGGAATTGGCCAAACAGGCAGTAGGCGAAAAATGTACCGCAGATAATCGGCAGGGCTGGGCCCATCAGTTGCCAGGTGGCCACGAAAACTGTGACCAATGCAACGATGCCTAGGTAGATATCCAACTCAGTTGGGTCGCCAGCACGGAGCAGTAAAGGCTCGTATTCAATCAATTGGTAGCACGCTATCAAGAACGCAGACAGTGCGAGAACCCATGCGATTATTTTGTAGGGCGCACTTTTCTGAAGTGCAATCAAGGGGAAAGCGAGCAAGAGCAAAAAGCCCACGTGGAATGCACGTTGCACCTGGCTTGGAAAATCAATCAAATGGGCGGCTGTCGCAATTTGAAAGATCGAGAAAAATACAGCGATCCAGAACAGCAGGCGACCTTCAAATGATCGAGTGAACCCTGCTGAGGTTGGATCGTGAAAACCGGAACTGGCTTCGATGGCTGGGGCTGAATCGGGTGTATTGGACATAGACGAAAAGCCCTGAACGGGCCCACAAGGTAACTGAGGTTGAAAGCCACACCCCGGCGGGGTGTGGCAGGCGCTACTTGCTAAACGCTTTGCAGGTTTACTTGATCAAACCTTTTTCGCGGTAATACTTCTCTGCACCTGGGTGCAGTGGTACTGGCATGCCTTGCAGGGCGTTTTCAAACTTGATGGCTTCTGCCGCTTTGTGGGCGGACCGCAGGGCTGCCAGGTTCTCCCACAGAAGTTTGGTCATTTGATAGGCCGTTTCGTCAGACACTTCAGAATGCGTGATCAAGAAGTTCACAATCGCTGCAGTGGGAACATCTTTGGTTTGACCCTGATAAGTACCTGCTGGAATGGTACCGGGCACGTAAGGCGCGCCCAGCTTTTTAACCACTTCAGGAGGCACTGCAACCATGTTCACTTCCATGGAGGCAGACAGGTCTTTCAGCGAGGCAACACCCAGGCCAGCCGACTGCAGGGTGGCGTCCAGTTGTCGGTTTTTCATCAATTCAACCGATTCTGCGTAAGGCAGGTATTCAGTTTTGCCAAGGTCTTTGTAGGTCATGCCAGCAGCGCCCAAGATGGCGCGGGCATTCAATTCCGTGCCTGATTTGGCAGCACCCACCGACAGGCCTTTGCCTTTGAGCTGGTCCAGAGAGGTGATGCCCGAGGACTTGGAGGCCACGATTTGCACATAGTTGGGATAAATGGCCGCAATGCCGCGCAGCTTGTTCAGCGGTGCCTTGAAACCAGCATCTGCGTCACCTTCCCAAGCCAGTTTTACGGAGTCGCCCAGTGAAATACCCAATTCACCACGGCCTTGCTGCAACAGGTTGAGGTTTTCAACAGAGGCCTTGGTGGCTTGCACCTGGGTACGTGCCCCTTTAATGTTGTCGCCATACACCTTGGACAGGGCAACACCAATCGGGTAATAAATACCAGACGTACCGCCGGTCAGAATGTTGATGAATTCGGCTTTGGCGGGTGTGGCGGCAAGGGCAAGGCTGGTAATCGCTGCGGCCAGAATGGCCGTTTTCGCTTTGCGTAGCATCATGCGTAAATCCTCCTGAGAAAGTGTTGTCGTATTTTGGTTGTGGGTTGAATATCCCCGAGAACGCCACAGGTTGCAAGGCAAAGCGGCTTGTTTTTGGGCAAAATACGGGAAAATACGAATGAGGAAAACGTGAGTATCTTTACTCGCCGAAACCGGGAGGTTTTCTTCCAAAACCCTGGCTCCACGCCCAGAAAGCCAACTCGAAATCTGTTTGAACCCCCAGCTTTTGACGAATCTGTGACAGGTTGTTACTGACTGTTTTGCCACTGATTCCCAAGCTGGTTGCCACCTGTTCAATGGTGTGGCCTTCGACCAGCAGGCGCACCACGTCCACTTCTCGTGGAGTCAAGCCACAGTTCGCGCTGGGTCCCGATTCCGGTGATTCATGCGTCGCCTTTGGCGGGTTTTCCTGCCCATGCTGTCGCCAGGTGCCGGTGAGAAGACCCTGGCTTTGGACATCACTTGACACGAAGGTTTGCTCGCCCAAAGCCATTCGAATGCCTTGAATCAATTCCTCGGGTTCGCTTGATTTGGTCACATAGGCCCGCGCACCTTGCTCAAGCGCCTTGGAGGCCACCACAGGGCTGTCATGCATGGAAAGCACCACCAAGGCCAATCTGGGCCATTTCAAGCGCACTCGCCTGATGAGTTCCAGCCCGCTTTGTCCGGGCATGCTGATATCCAGCACCAAGGCATCACAAGTCGTGGTTTTCAGCAGAGCGAATGCCTGGTCAGCGTTACCGGCTTCGCCCACTACAGTCATGTCACTCTCGGAGTCAATGAAACGTTTGTAGCCTGCGCGTACCGCAGCATGGTCATCAACCAGAATGATTCTGGATTCAAGCAGCATCGTCCACCCCCGCAACTGGCACGTGACAGCGCAGCACAAATCGATCTTCATCTGTGTTCCAGTTGACCCGGCCCTGCAGACTGGCCATTCGTTCTCGAATGCCGGTCAGTCCCAAAGAAGGTTCCACCGGACCTGTTGGCGCGACGCCGTCGTTTTCCACAATCAGTATGAATTCACGAGCCCGTTCATCAAAGCCAGCCAGAACTTTCAATTTCTTGGTGTTGGCATGGCGGGCTGCATTGGTGAGTGCTTCTTGCAGGGTTCTGTACAGGGCAATGGGAGCCTCTTTGGTGAGGGTCGGTGTGTTGGGGGCCCAGGCAAAGTCAACGTACCAGCCATGGCGTTTTGCCCAATTGTCCAGCAGGTCCAGCGCTGCGTCGCGAAGTGAGACCTCAAGCAGCAGGTGTGGTTTCAGTTCGCGCAGCGAACTGCGCAGCCACCCCATCATCTCCTGAGCTTGGTCGTGCACTGCCTTGGCCGCTTCTTGCGTATTGGCTTGGGTATTTTTCACCAGGAAAGCAGAGTTCACTGAAATGGAGGTCAAGGATTGTCCGAAGTAGTCGTGCAAATCCTGTGCAATCGCCTGGCGCTCACGCTCTTGCAAATCAACGACCCGATTCAACAATTCGCGACTTTTCTTTTGCTCTGTGTGCAGGGTTTTGATCAGTTCTGAGACACTGTCGTGAATTCGTTTGAACTCTTCGATTTTGAACTGTTCTCTGCCCTCCAGGGTTGGTGCGGGTCGCGCTGGGTCTCGCTCGGATTTCTCATAGTCACGCAGCCACTGAACCAGTTCCTGCAAGGGCTTGTTCAACGCCGGTTTTAGGGAATACCACACCACGACGCCGCTTCCCGCAGCCATCAGTAGCAGCATGGCGCTGATCAAATAAAGTTCTCGACGTGTTTCCCGTCGCTCTTGCTCTGCTTTTCGTTCGGCCAGCTGTTGGCGCAGGCGCTGAAGTTCGATATTGCTCAAGGGTTCGGCGTTTGACAGTCCGCGGTGCAAGTCATCCACCAGCTCCGAGGCGGTCGAATACTCGGTTTCCACATCAAGCCGGCCCATGGTGAATACCACCAGCACGCAGCAGGCAGCCCAGAGACCTAACCAGGTCAGCAACCGTCTTACCAACAACTCGCTTAAACGCATGAATTGAATTTCTTGTTTGAACAGTCACAATGTGCACCAGAAAAGGTGTGCACAGAAGGGGGAGAATACTTTTCGGGAAAACTTCCCTGTCGGGATGTGGCAATGTTATCGATCATTATCAAAACAAGTCGCGCGCTTGCCTGGCCAATCTCCATGGCGCGCAGAGCAGGTCATTCGCGCGACTACACAATTAAAAATCAAGATCAAAGGGCTATGTATGTTTGTGCGTCAACGGTCGTATCAGTGCATCCGTGTTGTTGCACTTTCCTCTCTGTTTACTGTTGCGCCAGTGTTGGCGCAGCAATTGGAAGAAATTGAAGTCATTTCCTCCACGCCCCTGCCTGGGGCTGTCCTGCCTGTTGATCAAGCGCCTTTCAGTGTGAAAAAGCTCAATTCTCCCGAGCAGAATTCCAGCAGGGAGTCGATCAGCCGCAGTCTTTTTCGTGGCATCAGCGGTGTTCAGGTGACTGACAACCAGGGCAATCCGTATCAATCTGATGTGACTTATCGAGGCTTTTCGGTGACACCTTTGTTGGGAACGCCGCCGGGTTTGTCTGTTTACGTAGATGGCGTTCGGCAAAATGAAACGTTCGGCGATGTAGTGCGGTTTGATGCCATACCCCAGTCTGCCCTGAAGGAGCTTACTGTACTGCCCGGTACCATGCCGCAATTTGGTTTGAATTCGCTGGGCGGTGCCATTGTGATGCAAACCAAAAGCGGTCGGGATTTCCAGGGCACGCAGCTGGATGCAGAGCTGGGTGACTTTGGACGAACTCGATTGGGTTTGCAGAAAGGTTGGGTGGATGAGTCCAAGCAGCGTGATTTTTATCTGAACATCAATTCCTTCAATGAAGATGGTTGGCGCGTCCTCTCGCCCAGTTCTGTTCTTCAACTGTTTGGCAAAATGGGGATCGTTTCTGGCGATACCCAGACCAATTTCAGCCTTGCGTTGTATGAGTCTGACTTGAACGGCAATGGCGTGGTGCCTCGCAGTTTTTACGAACAGAATCGCGCCCAGTCGTACACCTATTTTGACAACACTCAAAATACGGGTGGGCAGTTTGCGGTGGACTTCACGCGCTACTTGCAAAGCGGAGCCGAGTTGACGGCAAACGCTTATTACCGAAGTTCAAGGTCGGTCACATTCAATGGCGATGGTAACGAAAACGAAGACTACCGATTCGGTGTGGCCGAGTTCGAACCTGACCGCGCTGAAGTGGAAGGCAATCTGGGGCCGGGTACTTACAACGTGACTTGCAGTGCACCAGCCTCTAACGCTTACGCGCCGGGCTCGGTGACTTTTGATGAAAACGACCCTGCTGCCATGGAACCTGACAGCGCAGACTGCCCAGGGGCCAATAACCGTGGCGTGCTGAATCAGGATGTGGTTGGGGTGGGCTTGCAGTATGCCTTGGCACCCATCGGGGCGCACAAGGTGTTGTTGGGTACTCAGCTTGAATTCGGGAAATCCGATTTTCGTCGCAGCTATGCCTTGGGCGTGTTCAACAATGATCGCACGGTGCGAGAATTGTACGCACCGATTGAGCAGGTCAATGTGGAGGCGAACAACCGACAATTCGGTGTATATGCCCAGGACGTGTGGACTTTGAATGACAAAACCACCTTGCTGGTGGGCGGTCGATACAACCACGCCTCGGTCAAAACCACAGACCGTTTAAGCCCGGTGTTGATCAACGAGGAGGGCGAGGCCAGTCCCGGGCTGAACAATGACTACACCTATCGGCGCTTCAACCCCTCAGTTGGAATTTCTTATCAGACCGCCAAGCACAGCACCTGGTTTGCCAGTGCGGGCACCAGCAATCGGGTGCCGACTCCGGTTGAGCTGGCTTGTTCTGACCCTGAGTTTCCATGCCTGTTACCCAACGCCATGGCAGCGGACCCGTTTCTCGAGCAGGTCATTACCTCGACTGTCGAGGGTGGCTACCGCACCCGCTGGATCAGTGGTGGCAACGAGTATGGTTTTTCATTCAACGTGTTTCGGGCCAACAACAAAAACGACATTCTGTTTGTTACTGATGGCGCAGGATCGGGAGGGTTCTTCCAGAACTTCGGAAAAACCCGTCGGCAGGGGATTGAACTTGATTTCGATTGGGAAACGTCTGTATGGAATCTGGATGCCAGTTACCAATACCTGAATGCAACGTTTCAAAGCCCGGCACGTTTGGCCAGCGAGGGCAACAGCAGTGCTGTGGATTTGAATGGTGATCCAGCGGTGGAGGGTGGTTTCATCCAGGTGCAACCAGGCAACAAAATTCCGGGTTTGGCCGAGCACAATGTGAAGTTGTCATTGGGATACAAGGCCAGCAACTCCACCACCGTATTTGTGGACATGCAGGCGCAAAGCGAGCAATACGCGAGAGGCAACGAGAACAACCAGCATCAGGCGGGTATCGTGAACATTCCGGGAGAAGGGCCGGTGGAGTTCAAGGACAATGGTCGAGTCCCCGGTTTTGCAGTGTTCAATTTGGGCGTGAATCACGCCTTGAGCAAAAGTGTCACCCTGATCGCGCGCGTGAACAATGTGTTTGATCGTGAATACTTCAATGGCGCTTTGCTGGGAGGAAATATTTTCGACCGCAATGGTTCTTTGGTGGACGATGAAGATGACATCACTTATGAATCATTTCTCGCGCCAGGTACCCCCCGAAATGCGTGGGTGGGAGTCAGTCTGAAGTTCTAGCATTTTGAAGCAAGGCGTGAATCGGCTATTCTTTCGGGATTGTGTTGATTCAGGCTTTGCTTTCACATGTCTTTGAACGTTCGAAATTTTATCTTCGCAACTGCCTTGCTTTTGCTTGCACCGATTGCCCATTCCCAAGCGGGAGATTGCTGGCAACAACACCGTGCCACGGTGTATGAATGGACTTGTGCTGGCCAAAGCCTGCCCGCAGAGGGGCAGGATTTTGCACTGTCGATTGTGGTGGTTGATTCGCCCAAAGTCTTGATGGTGATTGATTCCGGCGCAACTGCCGCTGTGGGCGAAAGCGCAGCCGCAGCCATTCGTTCCAAATTCGGTACCAAGCCTGTGTGGGTTTTGAATACGCAACCCAAGCCTGAGCACGTGCTTGGCAATGTCGGTTTTCGGGCTGCATTTGCAAGCACACTTGCCCCGGGCGAGAATTTTTCAAGCCGTGTTGTGGCTGGCAAACGCACCGCTGATTTGATGCGCGAGCGCTGCCCCACCTGCATTGAAAACTTTTCCGAACGTATGGGCAGCGATTCTGTAAAAGGCACTGAGTCACTGGTTCCAGGCCGTATTTTACGAACCAAAACAGGACACCTGGGTTTGTTGCACAATGATTGGGTGCCCTGGAAGTTTCGTTTGTACAAGGATCTTGAAACCGAAGAAGCTTTGGTATTGCGCAATCAGGAACTGAAATTGTGGTGGGTAGGCTCGGCCGTTCAAAACAGGGATATTCCGGATCTGTACGACGGCAATGTGGTGGAGCGAATCAATTTTTTAGGTCGCTTGAAGGCGCGAATGGGGGCAGATGATACGGTATTGACCTCATTTGGCGTGTTGGGCAGGGATTGGATAGAGCGCAACCTGAGCTACTTTGTGCGCGTTCAACAGGCTGTGTTGTACGGGCTGGAGGATGGTGTCAGCGAGGTGGAGCTGATTGAGCAGATCAGCTCGGATATTGGTGAGTTTAAAAACGCGGTTTACGTACAAACCGACCCCAAATTGAATGCCAAGGCGCTTGAAACACACCAATTGAATATTCAACGTATTTTCCGGCAAACAGAGCCGTTTGCTTTTTAGAGGGCCTGCTGGAATGTAGCTTGCTAGTAGTCTTTCGAACTGTTGCAAACTGGGACAGGGCAAATAACAACAAAGGGACTACTCGCATTGACTACCAATAAAACACACACCCTGTTTTTACTGTGGGTGTTGCTGATCAGCCTTACCGGCTTTGGCCTTTACATGACTTGGCACAAAGGCCTTTTTCAGTGGATTATCCTGACCGACAACACACGCATTTGCGTGGTGATCGTATTCGCATTTGCGGTGGGCAGTGGCCTTGCGGGTTGGCGAAGTATTTATTTAAGTCGACAGTTTCGCTACTTTGACCAGATCCAAAGCGGGTTCACTGATTTCAAACTCGGGCAATCCATTTGTCATGATTACCTGACTCACCCTTTGGCGCATCCCAGCGAAGGTCAGCTTATGGCCGAGGTGATGGCTGAACGCGCGCGTGGTTCTCACCAGGTGGGCTGGTTTGTCACTGGACTGATGATCAAGCTGGGTTTGTTGGGCACTGTGGTGGGTTTCATCATGATGCTCAGTAGCCTCGAAGGATTGGAGCAACTGGACATCTCCGATATTAAAACCTTGATGCAGCAAATGACACAGGGCATGGGCGTGGCCATGAACACCACCTTGGTGGGCTTGATTGGCAGCATTTTGTTGGGTGTGCAGTTTTTGATGCTGGATCGCCACGCCGACAAGTTGATTGCGGCTACCGTGGATTACGCACACCGCAACGTGAAGGCGAGCTGAACCGCATGCCGCTTTTCAACCACAAGCCAGACTTTGAGCTGGACCCGTTCACGGATTTGATTTTCAACGCCTTGTTGATTTTCACTTTCCTCTTTTTGATGGCCCTGTTGCTGTTGAACCCACCTGCCAAAAGCGGAATTATTGATCCCAAAGCGGAGTTTTTGGTGACTGTCAGTTGGCCAGACAATGACCCCAACGACATTGATGTTTGGGCAGCAGGACCCGCAGGTGCACAAGTGTGGTTTATGCGTCCCCAAGACGGTTTGTTACACCTTGATCGCGATGACCGTGGCCTGGCCAACGACACACAGGAAATTGAGGGACAGGTGTTTGTGAACCCGCTGAATCAGGAAGTGCTCACAATACGTGGCCGCCCGCCGGGTGAATATATTGTCAACCTGCATTACTACAAAACTGAAAACAATGCCCCGGTGCCCGTGAATATTTATGTGGCCGAGGTGAACCCGAAATTGAAAGTGTTGCATTACTCGACGGTGAACCTGCAGCAGGAGGGTGATGAGGCCACAGCAGTCCGCTTCACGATCGATGCAAACGGCACGGTGAGCAACATCAATCAACTTGAAAAATCTTTGGTGAAGGCAGACGGAAAATGAATGAAGTTTTAGTAGGTTTGGGCATCGCCTATATATTTTTGGCCGCCTTGTTGCTGTTGGCCCTTGTTTATGGCCGAATGAACTGGACGGTCAAGCTGGTTCTGATTGTGGTGTCCGTGGGCTTTTATTGGGTCAGTTACATCAACTGGCAGAATGCACAGGGCTGGCCCAGCCAGGCTGATTTGCCGAAGCGGTTTTTGTTCTACGCCGTGGTGGTTGAAGAACCTGACAAGACAGAGGGCATCAAAGGGCGACTGTTCGTATGGGCCAGCGACCTGGCCAATGATCGGCCCTCGGATACGCCGCGTGCTTACGTGTTGCCCTACGACAAGGACTTGCATGTCAAGCTGGATGCAGCTCAGCGTCAGATGCGCAATGGCAATTTGCAAATAGGGGAAGTGGGCGGCGAATTGTTCGATCCGCAGGCCACTCGTGACAATACGCGCATTGCAGACAAGAAAATTGATCTGGAATTCACGGATTTGCCCGACCCTCAGTTGCCGGAGAAGTAAGCCATGTTGAAAATTTTAAGTGTGGCCGTTTTAGCGCTGGGTCTGGCTGGCTGTTCCAAAGTGGGTGGGGGTGAATACTTTCCGCTGGATGAGGGGATGCAGTGGAATTACAAACTCGATTTTGTGATGCCCGATGGCAAAAACAAAAAAGATTTGATGATCCGCAGCGTCGGGCAGTCCAGTTTCAAAACGGAGGACGATGAAATCCAGGGTATTGTGCGTCGGACGTCAGACGGTACGGATTACTTCGTGCAAGAGCGTGATGACGGCTTTTACCGCGTTGGAAAGCGTGTGATTGTACAGACCAAACCGCAAGCGGATCCTTCTCCTCGCCTGATACTGCCCAAGGGGCGAAACCTGCGGGTTGGGTACACCTGGACCATGGATACCAGCCCCTACGTGATGCACTGGATGCCGCCCTTCATTGAGGCCAATGCCAGTATTAAACCATTCGATTTGGTGTATGAAGTGGCCTCTTTGGATGACACGGTAGAAACACCTGCCGGTATTTTCGAGAAATGCGTTCGATTGGAGGCTACCGGCAAAATGGTTTTTTACGCCGATGCCAGTGCAGGCTATCAGGAAATCCTGATCAACCACAGCGAGTGGTATGCACCCGGTGTGGGTTTGGTGAAGCTGGAGCGCGATGAGCCTTTGGACACCAGCATCATGAAAGGGGGCAAGGTGACCATGGTGCTCAGCAGTTTTAGCCACTGAGATTCTCCCGGCGACGCCCCCCGCCGGTTTTACTTGTTGAACAGTCCCTCAAGCACTTGATCGCAGAAGCGTTCACGCTTCTCGCCGTTGCCGGTCACTGTGCAATGTTCAATTAAAACCTGGTCTCCCACAATGCTGTGTGACTCCACACGGTCTGCGTAAAGCAGAATTTCTTCGGTGTCCAGACTGAACTTGGAATCCAGATCCATCTGGTTCAAATCGGGTCTGCGCCAGTGCACTGTGAAAAGTGGCTGGTTTTGAAACACCTCACCTTTCTGGTTCTGTAGTTCTGTCACCGCTTGTACCGACAGCATGGGGTGGCTGTTGAACTCTTGCGGGTAATGGCGTTTCATTTCGCGCATGATGTTGTAAGCGTCAGTTGCAAACAGGGTCACGATTCGATTGCGCGTGACGAAGGTGAGCTGCTCAGTATTCAACCCGCGAATTTCCACAATATTGCCATTGGCCATTTTGTCCATCGACTCGGGGGGTGGTGGGCTACATGCTGCCAGCAGGGTTGCACAGGCCAGTAGCGTGGCGTGTTGAAAGTGGCGCAACGTAAGGCGCATTCATGGTCTCCGGTTTGGTGTTGTTGTGCCAGCAGTATAGGGTGTAAATGTTGTCACCGGGCTTACATAGAGCCTAGTTCCCTTTCCACATAATGCCCGGCCATATCGGCCAAACCTTTGGCCAGGTCATCAAAAGAGAAGCTTGGGTTGGGGTGATTCAAGTAGCGAATCATGGTGGCAATGCCGCTATTGATGAAGATGTAGGTCATCGTCTGAAGATTGTTCAATCGCAGTATTTCAGGGTGTTTGATGGCGTGCTGAACAAACAGATCGCCCAGCGCGCGATAAATCGGGCCGAAAGGAACATGCTTCTCCATCAAGGCCGATTCACGGGCACAGCGCAGGTAAAGTTCGTCGTCTTTTCTCAGAAACTGAGCAGTTTGAGCGATCAGTTCATACACAGCATCGCGCAGCGAAAGCCGAACAACGTTGCTGGTTGCACCCTGAATGACCCCCACCATTTCCTTTGAAAAGCGCTCGCCCATGGCGCTGAAAATCGCCTCTTTGTTTTCAAAGTACTCGTAAATCGAGCCTACCCCTACACCGGCATATTCCGCGATTTGCCGTGTTGTTGCGCCTTCCGCACCATGTTTGGCCAAGGCAATGAACGCGCCTTGAACAATGGTTTCTACCGTGTTCTGGGAGCGGGTCTGTTTGGGTTTTCTGGTCATGAATAAATCCGAATTGAATCCGAACAAACGTTCGTTTTAAGATGACATTGTTCAATGTCACGGTCGCTATGTCAAACGCAACAGGATTCAACCATGTTTGGAAAGAAGATTACCAAGGGTGCCAACGCAGTGGTCACCGGCGCGGGCAGCGGCATTGGCCGCGCTTTCGCGCTTGAAATTGTTCGTCGCGGTGGTCGCGTGGTGTGTGCTGACATCAGCCTTGAACGTGCCCAGGAAACTGTGGATCTGGTTATGGACCAAGTGGCAGGCAAACTGAAGAATCCAGACCTGGTGTTCGTTCCACAAGCCTGGGCGGTGAAATGCGACGTCAGCAAACTGAAAGATGTTGAAGCTTTGGCCGATAGGGCCGAGGAATTGTTTGGTGGAACCGAGGACAACACCGCGATTGATTTGGTGGTGAATAACGCGGGTGTAGGCGCCGGCGGTAAACCGATCGGAGAAACCACGATTGAAGACTGGAAGTGGACCCTCGGCGTGAACCTGTGGGGTGTGATTCACGGCTGCCACGTGTTTGCACCGCGCCTGCGCAAGAAAGGCGCCACTGCGAAGTGCGGCATTGTCAACGTGGCTTCCACAGCCAGTTTCGCGGCTGCCCCCTTGATGAGTGCCTACAACGTGACCAAGGCCGGTGCATTGGCGTTGAGTGAAACTCTGGCAGCTGAAATGGCCGGCACCGGTGTGAACGTGACGGCGCTGTGCCCCACCTTTGTCAAAACCAACATCACGAAAGATGGCCGGATTGATGCCGCGTCGAACCAACTGGCCAACAAGTTGATGGAGTGGACGGGGGTGTCTGCCGACGGCGTGGTGAAAGAAACATTGAATGCATTGGACAAGGGGCAGCTGTATGTGTTGCCTCAGTTGGATGCACGCATGATTTGGCGCATGAAGCGCTTGATGCCTCGCAGCTACACGCGCGGGGCTGGTTTATTGGCCCGTGTGGCCGCCAAAGCTTTTTAAGGAGTACACAAAATGCCTCAACTCGATCTGGAAAAAACACTGCGCCGCATCAAGGAAAATCAATGGGCTTTGGCTGACATTGACTGGGATGCGCCAGGCCGTGAATTGATCACGGAAGAACAGTGGCCCAAGCTGAAAGCCTTTATGGCCGACCTGACCTGGATTGAACACATTGGTGCGCGCGGTTTTGCGGCCATGGCCAAAAAAGCGCCCAACGATACATTGAAAGAAATCTACACCTGGTTTCATGCCGAGGAACAGCGCCACGCCAATGCCGAACTGGCACTGATGCAACGCTGGGGCATGCTGGAAGACGGCGAAATTCCTGAGCCCAATATCAATTTGCGTTTAACGATTGAATGGTTGGACAAGTACAGCGATGACATGCCTTTGAATGTGCTGGGTAGCGTCATTCCCATGTTGGAAGTGACTCTGGATGGCGCCTTGTGCAAGTTTTTGCTGGATGAAGTGAAAGACCCGGTGTGCCACGAGGTGTTCAAGAAGATCAATGCGGACGAAGCCCGCCACTTGGGTGTGGATTTTCATGTGCTGGAGATGCTGGGACATGGACCGATGTATCGCCTGGCACTGGAGTCCTTCGCAGCCGCCATCAACCCGAAGTTGTTGCTTGGCGTGGCGGTGTACTTCCCTTTGTTGAACCGCATGCGCGACAACATTGTGACCATGGGATTGAAAGAAGAAAAGCTGTATGAAGCCATGGCCAAGTTTGAAAAGTACGGCGGTGAAGCGCCAGAAAGTCGCCGCAACCCCTGGTATCAGCTGATGCGCCTGCACGGCCAGTGGGTGATCGATCGCAACAATCGCTTTTACCACGCACCAGTGGATGCAGCCGTGAAATTGTCCAACTACATTCCGAAAAGCTGGCTGCCCGAAGTGCCAAGCTGGGTGAACAAACTGACCTGGCACACCACAGCTTGAACCATGCGAGAGACCACAATGACGATTGAAAATAGAAAGCCTGCGAAGGCACTGAAAGGCACCACTGCTGCGCGTACTACCGTGCGTCGAAGTTCAAGCAAAAGTGCCGCTGCAAAAAGCGGCGAGCACGTGTACGACACCTTGATTATTGGTGCTGGTTTCGCCGGCCTGGGTACTGCGATCAAGCTGCGCGAAGCGGGTGTGCACAGTGTGGCCATTCTGGAGCGAGCCGCGGAAGTAGGTGGCACCTGGCGGGACAACCAATACCTAGGTGCGGCTTGTGATATTCCTTCAAACCTGTACAGCTTTTCCTTTGCGCCCAACCCAAACTGGTCTCGCAGCTACTCGGGCAGCAAGGAAATATTGGGCTACGTGCACAGCTTGGTCGACGATTTTGGTCTGGAAAAACTAATCCAGTACCAACAGAATGTCACTCGGGTCGAGCTGGATGATGCGCAAGGCGTGTGGATGATTCACACCGACAACGGCCAAGTGTGGAAAGGCAAAACCGTGATCATGGCCAGCGGTCCTTTGGCCAACGCCAGTTTCCCCAAAATTCGTGGCATTGAGAATTTCAAGGGCAAGAAAATTCACAGCGCGCAGTGGGATCACGACTATGATTTCTCCGGCAAGCGGGTGGCAGTGATTGGTACTGGTGCCAGCGCCATACAAATCATTCCCGAGTTGGTCAAGAAAGTCGACAAGCTGAAAGTATTTCAGCGAACGACCTGCCTGGGTCATGCCTCGGCCCGATTTCTCGACCTCTGAGTTGAGCAAAAAACTGTTTGCAAAATTGCCCTTTACGCAAAAGGCGATTCGCGAAGCCTTGTACTGGACTCATGAAAGCATGGCCCTGGCTGTGATCTGGAGCTCGCCGGTAACGCGCCTTGGCGAACGCTTAGGCCAGGCATTTTTGAAATCACAAGTGCCTGACCCGTGGATGCGCAGGCAATTGAAACCCGATTACAAATTGGGTTGCAAGCGCATTTTGGTGAGCAACGATTATTACCCAGCTTTGCAAAGAAAAAATTGCGAACTGATTACCTGGCCGATAGCCAACATTGTGGAGCAGGGAATTCGTACATCAGAAGGCATTGAACACCGCGTGGATTGCATTGTGTTTGCCACTGGTTTTGATGTGCCAAAAAGTGGCACACCGTATCCAGTGCTGGGTGTGGGCGGTCGCGAATTGGCCAAGGAATGGCAGCGCGGTGCGCAGGCTTATAAAAGTATCAATGTGAGCGGCTACCCCAACCTGTACATCATGTTTGGACCCAACAGTGGCCCCGGCCACAATTCGGCACTGGTGTACATGGAGCAGCAAATCGCTTACGCGGTGAAAGGCATCCGCACCATTCTGGATTCCAACTTGAAAATGCTGGATGTAAAGCCTGATGTACAGGCCAGACACAATGCCGATATTCAAAAGCGATTGGCAAAAACCAACTGGAATTCCGGTTGCAAAAGCTGGTACCTGACCGAGGATGGCTTTAACGCCACCATGTTCCCCGGTTTTGCCACACAATATGCAGCGCAAATGTCGAAGTTCGATGTGAAGGCCTACAGGCAGGTGAAAGCTGACGTAATCGCGTGAGGCTTTGTTAATCAAGGTAGTGGGAGTAGTGCCGCCCCCTGTGACTCGTGACGGTCCTGGGGGTTTTTTAATTGAATGCTTACGACTTGATGAACCAGAACTCGTTAATCAAGCCGATGATCAGCGCCACAATCACAATGGCATCAGCCTTGATGACCCGTGCGATCAGTGGGTTGTAGTCCCCCACCTGCCATGCCACCGCGATAAAGCCAACGGTGCTGACCAGGCCAAAGCACATGGCGAGCAGGCGCAAATCGACTTTAAACATGGCCACTACGAACAAAACACCCAGCAAGCCGAATAACAGGGCTCGGTGTTGCATGGCGATCAATAAGTTGGGGTCGGCAATACTCACCCCGTACAGCTTCTCGAGCGATGTTTTACCCACGATTCCGCTGACAGGTAAAAAGTGGATAAATGCTGCGATGGCCAATGCGATGTTGCTGATCCAGTTCATGGTGCTCCCCTTATTGAGCCTCGAGTATGAGATAAGATGAGCCGTCCAATCAATGACCTCTCAGATCAATAATGTCTACACCTGCTTCTGAAATTGCCGATCTAGATCAACCTCCCGCATCGGTTAGCCTGATGCAGGCTTTCTGGTTCTGGCTCAAGCTGGGCTTTATCAGCTTTGGCGGGCCAGCCGGGCAAATCGCCATCATGCATGAGGAACTGGTTGAACGTCGCCGCTGGATTTCCGAGAAGCGTTTTCTTCATGCCCTGAATTACTGCATGTTGTTGCCTGGCCCGGAGGCTCAACAGTTGGCCACTTACCTTGGGTGGTTAATGCACCGCACCTGGGGGGGAATAGTGGCAGGTGCACTGTTTGTTCTTCCTTCCCTGTTTATTTTGGTGCTGCTGTCCTGGGTTTACATCGCGTTTGGTGACGTGCCCGTTGTTGCCGGTATTTTCTATGGCATCAAGCCCGCGGTGACCGCGATCGTATTGCACGCGGCACACCGCATTGGCTCTCGTGCCCTGAAAAACAACTGGATGTGGGCAATTGCGGCAGCCTCGTTTGTGGCGATTTTTGCCATGAACGTACCCTTCCCAATCATCGTGGCTACTGCGGCCATCATCGGCTTTGTGGGTGGCAAATTTTTCCCCGCCAAGTTCAACGGCAGCGGCGGGCATGCCGGTGCACAAAAATCGTACGGTGCTGCTTTAATTGACGACAATACCCCTACGCCCGAGCATGCCCGTTTCAGCAAAATTCATTTGGCCAAAGTGCTGGTAACCGGTGCGCTGCTGTGGCTGGTGCCCATGGGTTTACTGACGGCAAGCCTGGGCTGGCAAAACACCTTTACGCAAATGGGCTGGTTTTTCACCAAGGCGGCTTTGCTGACTTTTGGAGGGGCTTACGCTGTGTTGCCTTATGTGTACCAGGGGGCGGTAGGCCATTATGGCTGGTTGACACCTACGCAAATGATTGACGGCTTGGCTTTGGGTGAAACAACCCCTGGCCCGTTGATCATGGTGGTGGCATTCGTGGGTTTTGTGGGTGCTTATGTGCAAGCCGCATTTGGGCCCGAGCATGCATTGGTGGCGGGTGCGCTGGCCGCAGCGCTGGTGACATGGTTCACCTTCCTGCCTTCTTTCCTGTTCATCTTGGCGGGTGGCCCCTTGGTTGAAAGCACCCATGATGATTTGAAATTTACAGCACCGTTGGTGGCGATTACCGCGGCCGTGGTGGGTGTCGTGGTGAACCTTGCGGTATTTTTTGCCTATCACGTGTTGTGGCCCGAAGGCCTGAAAGGCAATTTGGACTGGACAGCGCTTGCGATTACCGTGGGTGCGGTGCTGGCACTTTTTTACTTCAAGCGGTCGGTCATGCAGGTGTTGGGCGCTTGCGCAGTGCTGGGTTTTGTCCTCAGTTTTGTGCAGGCTTGAACCGGTTTTTCGGCATAAAAAATTAAAACAAACAGGAGATGGTTTTGATCACCAAAGAAATGATGAATAACTTCATCAACACGCAATTTCCACAAAGCAAAATCACGGTTGAACATGTGGATGGGGAGTCTGCCACCGTTCGCCACAAAATTACCGAGGCGGAACTGCGCCCCGGTGGCACCGTGGCTGGCCCCGTCATGTTTTTGGTGGCCGACTGCGCCTTGTATGTGGGCATACTGGGGCGGATTGGCATTGTGCCATTGGCGGTGACCACAAATATGAACATCAACTTTTTGAGAAAACCCTCCGCAGATCGTGACATTATTGGCGTGTGTAAATTGATCAAGGTGGGCAAAACACTGGCGATTGGTGAAGTCAGTGTGTATTCCGATGGGCTGCCCGACCCCGTGGCGCATGCTGTGGGCACCTATGCCATTCCACCCAAGAAAGACTGATTGAATCAACTGGAGGATTAACACCATGAGCAACATCATCCGCGTACTGGGTATTTCAGGCAGCCTTCGCGCAAAATCTTGCAATACAGGTTTGCTGCGCGCCGCCTCCAGCTTGTTGCCTGAAGGCATGGAAATGCAGTTCGCCAATTTGATTGATTTGCCGTTTTTCAATGCCGACCTTGCTGAAAGGCCGGCCGCTGTCCAGGCTTTTTTTGAACAATTGAAACAGGCCGATGCCTTGTTTTTGGCTTGCCCTGAATACAACTATTCAATTGCACCAGCCCTGAAAAATGCGATTGACTGGGCTTCACGTTATCCCGACAACGCTTTGCTGGCTGGTAAACCTGTGGCCATTTGCGGCGCGGGTGGGGGCATGGGCACCTCACGCGCCCAATACCATTTGCGGCAAGTGTGTGTGTATCTCGATTTGCATCCCTTGAACAAGCCCGAAGTATTTGCCAACGCATTTGCGGGTGGTTTTGATCCCGATGGCAATGTGACGGATGAGAAAATCAAGTCCAACCTGACGGCCCAGTTGCTGGCCTTGAAAGCATGGAGTCTTCGCCTGAAAGGGTAGGGGTGAAAAAAATTTAGCGCCAACCCTAAAGAATCATTTTTTCCAAGCGTTAATGAATCATGAGCAGCGCACGACAGTGCATGACACTGAAGGCGACTGACTCTTAACTCAATAAATTGCTTGGAGAAATATCATGCTAGGAATCAACACCAACGTCGCG
>NZ_LUJK01000002.1 GCF_001601825.1 Limnobacter sp. CACIAM 66H1
CATGGCCAACCTGGTCGCTTAAAAACGCGTCGTACACCGCTTGGCTGGTGAGTGTGGCTGCCATGGGCATGAAGCCGCCGGTAAGCCCTTTTGAAATACAAATGATGTCGGCTTGTCCACCAAACTGTGCCACTTGTTCGGCGGCAAACAGGGTGCCTGTTCTACCGAAGCCTGTGAATACTTCGTCGAATATCACCAGAACACCGGCCGCTTCGCAGCGTTTGCACAGTTCAGCCACATGGGCTGGGCGCATCAAACGCATGCCGCTTGCACCTTGAATCAAGGGCTCCAGTACCAGCGCGGCAATTTCGCCTGCACTGTTTGCCAGTAATTTGTCGAGTGCTGCCAAGGCCTGTTCTTCTGTACACGCGCAAACGCCGGTGGGTGTGAAATCAACCTGAAACAGCCAGGGCGCGAAGGGATCGTAAAAACCGCTGGACTTGCCGGTGGCCATGGCGCCGAAGGTGTCGCCGTGGTATCCGCCCTCCAGCGCAATCACCCGTTTTTTGCTACCCACGCCTTTGTTTTGCCAATACTGAAAGGCCATTTTCAGGGCCACTTCAATGGCTGTGGAGCCATTGTCGGAGTAAAACACTTTGGCCATTGGGGCTGGAGCGCTTTGTACCAAACGTTCCGCCAGCAGTGCGGCGCTTGGGTGTGTAACGCCTGCAAACATCACATGTTCAAGCTCAAGTGCCTGGCGGGCTATCGCTTGCGCGATCACAGGGTTACTGTGACCATGAATATTCACCCACCAGCTTGAAACGGCATCAAAGTACTTGTTGCCTTGGGCATCGACCAAAAACTCACCTTCACCACGTACCACTGCCAAAGGTGGCGAAGCGGTTTGCATTTGCGTGAAGGGGTGCCAGCAGTATTGCGCGTCCAGTTCAAGCAATTCGGTGTGAGAGAGTTGTTTCATGCGGGTTGTACGTGCTCACAGGCTATCGAGCGCACGAACAAGGCGCTCTGGCATGGCATATTCCTCAAGCGCCTGTTCCTTCAACTCACTGAACACAGGCAATTCAGCCAACACCGGCACTTCACCAAAATGTTCGATCGCCTCGCGATTGGCAGGGTTGGTCTCACCCACCATCACCACGCCAAGTACCGGCACGCCAGCGGCCTTCAAGGCTTGTAGCGACAGGCAAGTGTGGTTAATGGTACCAAGCCCGCTGCGGGCCACCAACAAAGCGCAACTGCCCAGGTGTTTCATGAGGTCGAGCATGGTGTCCCGCCAGTTCAGGGGCACCAGGCAACCGCCAGCACCTTCGATCACTAGCCGGTCCGCCTTGGGCAACTCAAAATCGCTGAGCTGAATTTTTACGCCATCGATGTCAGCGGCCCGGTGGGGCGACAAGGGCTGGGTCAGGCGGTATGTTTCCGGGTGCACTGCGCAACCGCTTAAGCGGGCAATCCACTCGCTGTCGCTGCCACCTTCAAGCCCGCTTTGCACCGGCTTCCAGTAATCCGCTTGCCAGTGTTTGCAAAGCCATGCACTGGTAATTGTCTTGCCGATGCCGGTGTCGGTGCCAGTTACAAACAAATGTTTCACGGCCGTTCCAGGTAATAAAAACCAATGTGGTAGTTCATGGTGCAGGCTTCGCCCAAGGCGGATATCACCTTGCGCAAATTAACCGGCGTGTGGTTCACGCGGGGTTGGTCTGCGCCAATGGCACGCAGGCTGCGTGCAAAGGAAAGCCCATCGGGGTGATGGTCCAGAAAGTCTTTGGTGTGGTGAGCAGTGCTGGCAGCAATGCCTTCAGCGACCAATGCGTTCATGATGTCCTGCAAGTCATCGTCGCGAGGCAGAGCCCGTAAACCACTGGTTTGCCCGGTGTCCGCGTGTGCCACTTCCCAGGCTTGAAAGGAGCCATCCAGCAACACGCTGAAAGCCACCGTGTTCGACACCGAAAGCCAACGTCGAATCGCTTCCTCGATATTGCTGAACCATTGCGCACACATACCTGACACCAGCAGGGAATGGTTCGGGATCCACAGGTGCTCAACTGCCAATTCCTCGCCATTGAGCAAGTGGGTGTGCAGGCGTTCAGTGGGATACTTGCGCGTTAATTCGGTTAGCATGCCTTGCGCCAAATCGACGGCATGCACCGCACTTTCGGGAAACTTGTTCAGCAAATGCTCGGTTAAAAACCCGGTGCCGCTGCCCACATCCACACAAGCTTTGGGGTTGAAGTCGACAGGCAGCATTTGATCCAGCCACTGACACAGGTGTTGGGCTGAATGTTTTTGTACGCGCGCGTGGTGATCGTAATCGCGGGCAGCATCGGAAAAGCGGCGTGAGGCAGCCTGGGCAGAATTCAGTTTTCGCGGCAAGGCGTTTTCAGACATTTCAATGCAGCTTGAAATTAATGCTGGCTGAGAAGGGGCAACAAGGTGCCAGTATACCGCGCAGGGGCGGTGGCAATGCCTGCGTGCTCGGAAGCCAGTGTATGCAACTCGCGGTTTTGCTGTTTCAGCGTGTGCTCAAAGCATTGCAGTGCCAAAGCCAGTGGCACTATTTCATCCGTGTTGCTGGCCCAGGCGTGTAATTCGGCGCCATGGGAAAGGGCCTGTTGCAATGCCTGTGCTGCGTTCAACTCTTGCATGCTGCGAAGGTCAGTCAATAACGTTTGTTCATCCAGGGTGGCCCATTGCGCATGGTGCCCGCAGCGGTTGTGAAAGTCGCGCAATACCTCTGGCATATTCTGTTCTGCTTTCTGGATCATGCGAGACAGCAAACGCGGTGGAGTGCCTTGGGTGTTGGAATCGCCTTTCACAAAGTGAGTAAAGCCATGAATGCTCAACAGGCTTTGCCATCGCACTGAAAAATCCAGCAGTTTTGAAAACCCCAGTGAATGCCCCAGGCCTAGCCAAGGTACATCGGCGTAAGCAAGCACCAAGCTGTGTAGCACTTCTGCCGTGTAGTGTACCCATTGGTCTTGCGTGCTGATACCGGGGGTATGAATCATCAAACCTTGTCTGGCTTGCTCTGGAAAGTAACCCGCTTCCAGGCAAACAAACAAGGTAGTCTCGCGTGTATTTGCGGGAAGTGTATTCAGCAAGGCATTGAAGAAACGGTGGTTGTAACCCCAGCCGTGGGCCATCAACAGCACTTGCGTTATTTCGGGCTGCTTCATGTGCTCACCTTCCAGCTGGCCAGTGCGTGGAGCAGTTGCTCATACACTGCAAGGGTGTGGCCGGTGTTCAGTGCAAGCCGAACCCGTCCGGCATTGGGGGGCACGGTGGGAGGGCGTACGGCAGAGGTTCGAATGCCTGCCTGTTGCAAATGGGCCTTGAGTTCGAGGCAGGCAACGTTACTGCCCACCACCAAGGGAACAATGTGGGTGTTCGACAAGCCCGTGTCGAAGCCCAACTCATGCACTCGCTCTCGCAGTGTGTCGGCGGCGGTGTGCAGCGCGGAACGTTCGGTATTCATCCCCAGAATAATTTCCAATGCTTTGCCAACCGCGCCAATCACAAAAGGCGAGGGCGCAGTGGAATAGACAAAGCCCGTGCAGCGGTTCACCAAATACTGTTTGAATATTTCACTGCATGCGACGTATGCCCCGCTGACCCCCACTGCCTTGCTGAAGGTGCCCATGATTACCCAGTGCCCCAAGGTTTTCAGCGCATCTATGGCGGGGTGTTGAATCGCTCCAAGGCCTCGACCTTCCGGTCCCCAAACGCCCGTGGCGTGGGCTTCGTCCAGGTACACCACAGCTTTGTGTTGAAGGGCAAGCTCCGCAAGTTGTTCGATCGGCAGCAAATCTCCTTCCATGCCGAACACGGTTTCCGAAACGATGATTTTCGGCTGAGTTGATTCTTGGTGTTTGCTCAGCAATTCTGCCAAATGTGCCATGTCGTTGTGGCGAAACCGAATCTGCTTCACCCCCGCCAACTGGCAGGCATGGTGCAGGCTGGCGTGGTTCAAGCGGTCGGTGAACACCAATGGTTCAGCTCCGCTCCATAATGTTTTATCGAGTAGTGCAGCAAGCCCGCTGGCGTTGGCTTGATAGCCACTTGAGAAAACAAGTGCAGCTTCAGCGTTTTTAAATTGTGCAACTTGGAATTCCAGTTCTTCAAAGCAGTCGAGGTTGCCTGACAACAAACGCGAGCCGGTCGCACCCGCACCGTATTTTTTCGCGCATTCATGGCCAGCCTCCACAATGTCGCCGCGCTGGGCCAGGCACAAATAATCATTGCTGGAAAAATCGTATACACGCTGGTCGATGGGGCAGGGCAGCAACACGCGCTTGCTGCTGTCTTGGGCCAAAAGTTCTAGGCGTTGCTGGCTGGCTTGGCTCAGGTTCATCGCGCTTAGGTCAGGTCAAAATAATGTCGTAATGTTCCTGCACAAACAGGTTGTCCACCTGCAGGGTAATTGGCTTTCCTACAAACTCTTCCAGCATGCCCAAGTGTTGGGCCTCTTCTTCCAGAAACAGGTCGATCACCGCTGGGCTGGCCAGTATGCGAAATTCTTTGGGGTTGAACTGGCGGCTTTCACGCACAATTTCCCGCATGATTTCATAGGCCACGGTTTGGGCTGTTTTAACCTGCCCCTTGCCTTGGCAGCTTGGGCAGGGTTCGCACAACAAATGGGCCAGGCTTTCGCGGGTGCGTTTGCGGGTCATTTCCACCAAGCCCAGCGCAGAAAAGTCTGTCACGCTGGTTCGGGCGCGGTCCCGGTCCAACGCCTTTTGCAATTCCGTCAGTACTGCTTTTTTGTGTTCCTCGGTGCTCATGTCGATGAAGTCGATCACGATGATGCCACCCAGGTTGCGCAAGCGTAATTGGCGTGCAATGGCGTGTGCCGCTTCCAGATTGGTCTTAAACACCGTTTCTTCAAAATTGCGGGCCCCAATAAAACCGCCCGTATTCACGTCAATTGTCGTGAGGGCTTCGGTTTGATCGATGATCACGTATCCGCCCGATTTCAGTTCAACCCGGCGGCCCAGCGCCTTTTGCAATTCGTCTTCAATGTTGTACAGCTCGAACAGTGGTCTTTCACCCTGATGCAGTTGAAGGCGGTCTTTGGTTTCCTGGGCATAAGTTTCAGCAAACACCAGCAGGTTTTTCAGGGTTTCTTTTGAATCTATCAGAATGGCTTGAGTGTCTGCACTCACGAGATCACGTACCACGCGTTGAGCCATGGTCAGGTCCTCGTAAATCAGGCTGGGTGCGGGCTTGGTTCGGGTCAATTCCAGCATCTCGCGCCAGCGGGTACGCAAGTAATTTACATCGGCGGTCAGTTCCTCGTCGGTGGCTTCTTCGGCGTGGGTGCGGATGATGAAGCCACCCGTGTTCTCGGGCAGCAGGCGGGTTAGTTTCGCGCGCAGCTCTTCTCGCTCGCCTTCATTCTCGATGCGCTGTGAAACACCGATGTGTGGGTCTTGCGGCAGGTGCACCAGCATGCGGCCAGCCAGGCTGATTTGGGTGGTTAAGCGGGCGCCTTTGGTGCCCAGCGGGTCTTTGCTCACTTGCACAATGATGGTTTGCCCTTCGAACACCATTTTTTCAATGGCAGGCGGCGGATTGCCGTTTTGCTTTGATTGGTGGTGGTTGTAGGTGCGGTGTTCCCACAGGTCGGCCACATGCAGAAATGCTGCGCGCTCCAGTCCAATGTCGACAAATGCAGATTGCATGCCGGGCAACACGCGCACTACTTTGCCCAAGTACACATTGCCCACAATGCCGCGTGTGGACGTGCGTTCAATGTGAAGTTCTTGCACAGCACCGTGCTGAACAATGGCCACGCGCGTTTCCTGCGGTGTCACGTTCACCAGTATTTGTTCGTTGATCATCTTTTGCTTCTTGGGTATTAATCGATTCTTGTTGCAGCTCAGTTTCTGTTTTGGGCCGCTGTTTGGAGTTGGCGTATCAATTCGCTGGTTTCAAACAGTGGTAAACCCATAATGCCAGAATGACTGCCGGAAATGTGACGAACGTATTGCCCTGCGATCCCCTGAATGCCGTAGGCACCCGCTTTGTCGAAAGGCTCACCACTGGCAATGTAGGCATGCATGAAGGTTTCGGGAATCTTGGAGAATTCCACGTGCGACGTTTGCACGGCGTTTTGGGCAGTGGTGCCACCCTTGTTGTCAAGCCAGGCACCAGCCACAGCGGTGTGGACTTCATGGGTTGTGTTGGAAAGGCTTTGCAGCATTTGAAAGGCTTCCGCAGCATTTTGCGGTTTGCCTAGAATGTTGCCCTTCAGCGCAACCGTGGTGTCGGCGGCCAATACCAGCCCGCTTAATTGTTGCCCCTGCATGGCTTTAATTGCTGCATTCAATTTCAGTTGGGTAACGCGCTGTACATACAGCAAGGGGTTTTCATTCTCAAACGGTGCTTCAAGCGCCTCGGCCTCTGGGCTGCTCTGGGCCAGAAACACCTGCACTTTTAATCCGAGTGTTTCAAGTAATTCAAGCCTGCGCGGGCTGCGCGAAGCAAGCCAAATCTGGGCAGGCAGGCCAGTGTGCTCGGGGCGAACGGGTGTGTTCATGTTGGGGATTATTCGCGGTGGTACGGATGCCCAATGGTAATGGAAAATGCGCGGTACAGCGCTTCCACCAACAGCACGCGCGCCAGTGCATGGGGCAGGGTGAGGTCGGAAAGCCGCCACATGCCTTGGCATTGCTGCTTCAGGGTTTCATCAAGCCCATCGGCACTGCCGATGAGCAGGCACAGTGTTTCGCTGCTGTTGTGCCATTTTTGAAGTTGCTCGGCCAGGGCTTTGCTCGTGTGTCGCTCGCCCCGTTCGTCCAGCGCAACCACCCGTGCGCCGCTTGGAATGGCCGCACGAATGCGCTCGGCTTCTTTGGCGAGAATTTGGTCCACAGGTTTGCCTGTAGACCGGTCTTCAGGTTTCAGTTCTTTGATGGTCAGCTTCCAATCGCCTGGAAAGCGCTTCTGAAACTGATCAATGGCCTGTTGGGCCCATGGCTCGATCTTGTGAGACAGGGCAATCACATGGATTTTCAAAGTGAAGCGAAAATCTTAGTTGTACTGGCTTGAGTAGGCTTCAGCCTGCTGGGGGAAATAGTCCACCCCTGGCATGGGCTTGCTCAGGCTGTGCGGGTTCAGCTTCACGCGCACGGGCTTGCCTCCCCAGATTTCTTCCAGGTTGTAATACTCGCGAATGGCGGGTTGCATCAAATGCACCACCACATCGCCGAGGTCGACCAACACCCATTCTCCAGTGTCTTCACCTTCGGTGCTGAACACTTCGCCACCGTTTTCCTTGGTTTTCTCGCGAACGTTGTTGGCCAAGGCGCGGGTTTGGCGGTTTGAAGAGGCTGAGGCAATGATGACTCGGTCAAAAACACCGGTAAGGTGGGTCGTGTCGAAAACGGCGATGTCTTGTGCCTTGATGTCTTCGAGGGCGTCAATCACGACGCGCTGCAGTTTACGCAATTCCATGCAATTCCAAAGGTTTGTTAATTGCCTGAATTCTAACAACTTTCAGGGCTGGGCGCGACCATAAACTGGGTGCTGGGTCAGGTACTTGAACACAGCGGTGGGTAAGCTGGCTTCAAGTTTGAAACGGGCGGTTTCCGCCACCTCGCTATTGGCCGAGCCCAGCAGCTCAAACTGCCTGCGAATTTGGGTGGAGCTGATGTTCACGCTGGGCATGGGTATGCGAAACAGGCGATCTTGGAGCAAATGTCGTTTTAAAGCCTCGGGCACCTGAAAATCGCCCCACTGGGTGCGGTCCACTACGCCAATGCGGGCGTAATCAAACAGGCTTTGCCAATGTTTCCAGCTGGTCAGGTTGGCCAATTGGTCCGCCCCAATCACAAAGGAAAATTTATAGTTGGGGTGCTGTTCGCTTAGCTTCTCAAGCGTATCCACAGTATAGGTGGGCCCAGCATGTTCAATTTCAAAGGGCTCTACGCGCCAGGAGTGCACGCCATCAATGGCCAGTTCAACGAGTTTTTTCCGAATATCCGCAGGTGCGAGATCGGCGTTGGGTTTTTGCCAGGGTTGGCCTGCCGGCATGAACCACACTTCATCGGCCATGCATTGGGCCTGGGCCGAGCGTGCCATTTGCAAGTGCCCCATGTGGATGGGGTTGAAGGTGCCGCCGATGATGCAGATTTGCCGGCTGGCCATGGCTCAGGCCGCCAGCCAGTCGCGGTCCACCAGAAAGTCGGTGTACAGCCTCGCCTCGGCGCTGCCTGCCTCGGGTTGCCAGTCGTAGCGCCACTTCACTTGGGGGGGCATGCTCATCAGAATCGATTCCGTGCGGCCACCGCTTTGCAGGCCAAACAGGGTGCCACGGTCGAATACCAAATTGAATTCAACGTAGCGGCCGCGTCGATAGGCCTGAAAGTCGCGCTCACGTTCGCCGTAGGCCATGTTCATGCGACGCTCAACAATAGGCAGGTAGCCTTTCAAAAAGGCATCGCCCACACTGCGCGTCATTGCGAAGCTTTGCTCGAAACCCAGCTCTGAAAAGTCATCGAAGAACACGCCACCGACGCCACGGGGTTCTTTGCGGTGCTTCAGGTAAAAATACTCGTCACACCATTTTTTGAACTTGGCATGGTAGTGCGCACCGAAGGGATCCAACGCATTTTTGCAACTTTGGTGAAAGTGTTTCGCATCTTCTTCAAAGCCGTAGTAGGGGGTCAAATCCATGCCGCCGCCAAACCACCACACCGATTCGCCTTCCACAGTGGTGGCTGCAAACAGGCGCACATTCATGTGCACGGTGGGTACATAGGGGTTGCGGGGGTGAAACACCAGTGACACCCCCATGGCTTCAAAGCTGGCACCAGCCAGGCCTTGGCGGCTGGCAGTGGCCGAGCCGGGCAACTTGTCGCCCATTACATGGCTGAAATTGACACCGCCACGCTCCAGCAAGCTGCCTTCTTCCAGCACGCGACTGCAACCGCCGCCTCCTTCTGCACGCTCCCAGGAATCGTTCAAAAAAGGTTTGCTTTCGAACTGGCCAATGCCTTCAATGATGCTGCTTTGAAGCCCCTGAAGGTATTGCTTCACCTGATTCAGTTCAGAAGGTGTCATGTTGAATAGGCCTTTTACTTTCTATTGATTGCGCGATAGCCAATGTCGCTTCTGAATTGCATGCCATCAAAGCTGATGGTGTCGATCAATTCATAGGCTTTGGCCTGAGCCTGGCGCACGGTGTCGCCCAAGGCGGTGGCGCACAGAACCCGGCCCCCCGCGGTCACTGCCTTGCCATTTTTCTCAACAGTTCCGGCATGAAATACAACCGCTTCGTCGCTGGCCTCGGCACGCAGTGTAATTTCATCGCCCGTGCGCGGGGTTTGTGGGTAGTTGTGCGCGGCAATCACTACGCCTAAAGCGGTGCGGCGGTCCCATTCTGCTTCAACCTTGTCCAGCGTGCCATCAATGGCATGGTCCAGCAAATTCACGAAGTCGCTTTTCAGTCGCATCATGATCGGTTGGGTTTCCGGGTCGCCCATGCGGCAATTGAATTCCAGCACCTTGATGTCGCCCTTGTCGTCGATCATCAATCCCGCATACAGGAAGCCGGTATAGACCAGTCCGTCCTTTTTCATGCCAGCAATGGTGGGGTAAATCACTTCGCGCATTACGCGGGCGTGCATGGTTGGCGTTACCACAGGGGCGGGGCTGTATGCACCCATGCCACCGGTATTGGGGCCTTGGTCGCCATCCAGCAGGCGTTTGTGGTCTTGGCTGCTGGCCATGGCCAATGCGTTCACACCATCGACCATCACGATAAAGCTGGCCTCTTCGCCTTCCAGGAATTCTTCAATCACGACACGGGAACCCGCGCTGCCCATGCTGTTGCCCAACAGCATGTCGTCGATGGCCTTGTGAGCTTCTTCCAGGCTCATGGCGACAACCACACCTTTGCCTGCGGCCAGGCCGTCGGCCTTGATCACGATGGGGGCACCTTTGGCGTTCACATAATCGTGTGCTTTGGCTGCATCGGTGAAGGTTTCGTATTCGGCGGTGGGGATTTTGTGCCGCTTCATGAAGGCCTTGGCGTAGTCCTTCGAGCTTTCCAGTTGGGCAGCCAGTTTGGCAGGGCCAAAAATACGCAGGCCGCGCTGGCGGAACAGGTCAACCACCCCTGCAGCCAATGGGGCTTCTGGCCCAACCACGGTCAGGTGCACTTGTTCTTTGGCCGCAAAATCAGCCAACTCGCCTAGGTCGCTGATGGGCACATTCTGCATTTTGGTTTCCAGGGCAGTGCCGCCATTGCCGGGCGCGACAAACACCTTTGTGACACCTGGCGTTTGGCAAATGCGCCAAGCCATGGCGTGTTCGCGACCGCCTGATCCAATCACCAAAATTTTCATGTTTGCAGTGCTCCGTACTTTTTATTCGTTGATGATCACGTTGGTGTAAACCTGCTGCACATCGTCCAGGTCCTCCAGCATGTCAATGATTTTTTGCATTCGAATGGCGTCGTCTCCTTCCAGTTCGGTCTCGCTGGCAGGTTTCATGGTCAGTTCCGCGTGTTCGAATTTCATGTTCGCCGCTTCAAACGCTGTTTTCAGGGTATGAAATTCAGGTACAGGGCAGGTGACTTCGATTACACCGTCGTCAGATGTCAAAACATCATCAGCCCCATTCTCCAGCGCCACTTCCATGATTGCATCTTCGCTGTGGCCTGGTGCAAAAATAAACTGGCCACAATGCTTGAACATGAAAGAAACAGAACCGTCGGTGCCCAAATTGCCACCGTGCTTGGTCAAGGCATGGCGTACTTCAGCCACAGTGCGTACTTTGTTGTCGGTCATGCAATCGATGATTACCGCTGCGCCACCCACACCATAGCCTTCGTAGCGAATTTCTTCGTAATTCACACCTTCGGCTTCACCGGTGGCTTTGGCAATCGCGCGTTGCACATTGTCTTTGGGCATGTTGGCCGCAGCGGCCTTTTCCATGGCCAGGCGCAAACGGGGGTTTGTGGCGACGTCGCCGCCGCCTACTCGGGCTGCCACGCTGACTTCGCGAATGATTTTCGTCCAAACCTTACCGCGTTTTTCATCCTGTCGATTTTTACGGTGCTGGATGTTGGCCCATTTACTGTGTCCTGCCATGGCTCACTTTCTGTTGTTGAATCAAAGAGGTGCGATTTTATCACCACCGGGCACTCGCCGTATTGCCCTAAAAGGATTCCACAGCGATAATCTGCGCGGGTATTAGACTTTTACATTTGTATACATTCAACAGGACCAAACAGGAGGTAGCGTGAGTTTACTCAAAGACTTCAAGGCGTTTGCAGTAAAAGGCAATGTGGTTGATCTGGCGGTGGCGGTGATCATTGGTGGCGCGTTCAGCGGAATTGTCAAAAGCTTGGTGGATGACGTCATCATGCCGGTGGTTGGCCGTATTTTTGGTAGTCTCGATTTCTCCAATCTTTATTTGCCTCTGGCCGAAATTCCGGAGGGAGTGGCGCCCACGCTGGCCGCTGTCAAGGCTGCGGGTGTGCCAGTTCTGGCCTACGGCAGCTTTATCTCGGTGCTGATCAACTTCATTATTCTGGCATTCATCATCTTCATGATGGTCCGTCAGGTTAGCAAACTGACCAAAGCCCTGATCAAGGAGGAGGAAGCTGCACCAGCCGCGCCAGCACCCACTCCTGAAGATATTCTGTTGCTGCGTGAAATTCGTGATTCTTTGAAGAAGTAATTTAGACTGGCTTCTCCAGATTCGCAGTAGTACAATCGAAGGCTGAATCTGGAGAGTGGCTAGCGCGTATCTGTGCTGGTCCGCCGAAGGCGCAATCCCCATGAACGCTCAGGCTTCAGTACAGGTTCAGGAATTCAAATCTGGAGAGCGCTGTGCGCGGCCAATCGCCGCGTAAGTACAGCCGCCGAAGAGGCAAGCAACGCAACCCGTTGTGAATCTTTCAGGCAAACGGACAGAGAGGGGCTACAAGGCAAATGGTTTGCCGAAAGCCCTTTTTTACTGTTTGTGGAGCCTGTTCCTCATGAAAGCTATTGTTCTCGGTGCTGGTGTTACCGGCATTACTTCCGCTTGGTTTTTGAAAAAAGAAGGTTTTGACGTCACTGTGGTGGATCGTCAGCCTGCTGCCGGCATGGAAACATCATTTGCCAATGGTGGCCAAATTTCCGTGTCTCATGCTGAACCTTGGGCCAATCCCGGCGCCCCCAAAAAGGTGTTGAAGTGGTTGATGAAGGAAGATGCGCCTTTGCTGTTCCGCTTGCGCGCCGATGCCCGCCAGTGGCGCTGGGGCATGCAGTTTTTGCGTGAATGTACCCCCGAGCGCACACGCCACAACATCATTCAAATGGTGAACCTGGGCACATTCAGCCGCAGTACTTTGCAAGAATTGCGTGCCGAAACCGGCATTGAATACAACTGCCTCACCAAAGGCATTTTGCACTTCTACACCAACCAGCAAGAATTCGATGATGCACTCGAACCCGCTGAAATCATGCGAGAGTTTGGATGCGATCGCAAAGTGATTGATGCAAACGAGGCCGTGCGTCTTGAGCCCGCTTTGGCGAGCGTGAAAGACAAAATTGCTGGCGCCACCTACACCGAAGCAGATGAAAGCGGCGATGCGCATGTATTCACGCAAAACCTGTCGAAGCTATGTGCTCAAAAAGGTGTTGAATTCAAGTACGACACCGCCATTTTGGGCCTGGATACCGAGGGTGGCCAAATCAGTGGTGTGCGTGTGCGTGGCGCGGATGGCCAGGTACAAGTGCTGAAAGCCGACAAGTACCTGCTGTGCATGGGCAGCTATAGCCCAATGCTGGTCAAAGATTTGGGCGTGGATTTGCTGATTTACCCAGCCAAGGGTTACTCGGCAACTTTGCAGATTGATGATGCCAGCAAGGCCCCACAAGTCAGCCTGACGGATGACGAGTACAAGCTGGTGTTTAGCCGCTTGGGTGACAAGCTGCGTATTGCAGGCACCGCTGAACTGAACGGTTACAGCACCAACCTGAACCACGTGCGTTGCCAGGCGATCACTCGCCGCGTCATGGAACTGTTCCCAGGCATGGCCGATCCCGAACAGGCCGTTTACTGGACTGGTTTGCGCCCCGCGACTCCCTCAAACGTGCCTTACATTGGTGTGTCGAAAATTTCAAACCTGTACTTGAACACCGGCCACGGCACATTGGGTTGGACCCACTCTTGTGGCTCAGGTCGCTCGATTGCATCGATCATGAATGGCAAGCAGCCTGAACTGGATTTCGCATTTACTGGAATTTCTTCCAAGAAGGGCGAGGCCTTGGCCGTTGCCTAAGGCTTGTTTTTGCTAACATCAGCGCATTCGCCAACAGGATGTGCTGATGTCTGATTCTGCAAACAAAAATACCCATGCCGGGGCTGACAACGCCCCCGCCTCGAACTTCCTTCGCAACATCATTGATGCGGACTTGAAAAAGCCCGAGTATCAGGTGCGCCCCTGGGCTGGTAAACCGGGCGGTGCCGATGTGCATGAAGGTGCCCCTGCCGACCCTGCAACCATTCGCTTGCGTTTCCCGCCCGAGCCCAATGGCTATTTGCATGTGGGCCACGCCAAAGCCATTTGTGTGAATTTCGGTTTGGCCAAAGAATACGGTGGCGCTTGCCACATGCGCTTTGACGATACCAACCCCGAGAAAGAAAGCGAGGAATTCGCGGATTCCATTCTGGATGCCGTGCATTGGCTGGGCTTTCGCTGGGAAGATTTCGGCGACGAGAACCTGTACTACGCCAGTGATTATTTTGAGTTCATGTACCAGGCTGCGGAGTTTCTCATTCAGGCCGGCCTGGCGTATGTCGATGAGCAGAATGCAGACGATATGCGCGCCAATCGGGGTACATTGACTCAAGCAGGTGTAGATTCCCCATTCCGCAATCGTCCAGCCGCTGAGAGCCTGGCGCGTTTTCGGGCCATGCGCGCCGGTGAGCTGCCTGATGGTGCTGCGGTGCTGCGTGCCAAAATCGACATGGCCAGCCCCAACATGAACATGCGCGACCCGGCGATTTACCGAATCCGCCGCGCCTTTCACCACCGAACAGGCGACGACTGGTGCATTTATCCCATGTACACCTTCGCGCATCCCATTGAGGATGCGCTGGAGCGCATTACGCATTCATTCTGTACTCTGGAATTCGAGGATCAGCGGCCTTTTTATGATTGGTTGCTGAACAACCTGGCCAGCGAACACAAAGCCTTCGATGGCACCTCGCTCAAACCTTTGTTGAGCCACCCCTTGCCCAAGCAGATTGAGTTCGCACGCCTGAACCTGAGTTATGTGGTCACCAGCAAGCGTAAATTGCAGCAATTGGTGACTGAAAACAAACTCAGTGGCTGGGATGATCCCCGTATGCCGACCATTGTCGGTTTACGCCGCCGTGGTTATACACCTGAGGCGATTCAGTTGTTTTGCGCGCGTATTGGTGTTTCAAAATCCGATTCCTGGATTGACTATTCCGTTCTGGAAGGCGCACTGCGCGACACCTTGGACCCAGTGGCCCACCGGGCTGTCGCGGTATTGGACCCGATACCGCTGATTCTGGACAACGTCGATGATGATTGGGCCGATCTGTGTACAGCTCCCGTTCACCCTCATCACCCGCATTGGGGCATGCGCCAGTTCACGATCGGCAAACGCTTGTGGATTGAAGCGGAAGATTTTCAGGAAAACCCGGAGAAAAAGTTCTTCCGACTGTTCCCGGGCAACAAAGTGCGCCTGCGATATGGCTATGTGATTGAATGCACGGGCTGTGACAAAGATGAAAATGGCAAGGTTATCGCGGTGCATGCCCAGGTGTTTCTGGACAGCAAATCCGGCACGCCGGGTGCAGATGCCTACAAGGTAAAAGGCAATATTCACTGGGTAGATGCAGAGGACTGCCTGCCCGCCACCGTACGCCTTTACGATCGTTTATTTACAGAAGAGCATCCTGATTCTGGCGGTAAAAACTTCATGGACAGTTTGAACCCCAATTCATTGACCGAGGTGAAAGCCTATCTGGAAGCAGGATTGAAAGACGCTTTCACTGGAACAGTTTACCAATTCGAGCGTCATGGTTATTTCGTTCATGACCTGAAAGACAATACCCTGGAAAACCCGGTGTTTAATCGCGCCACCACCCTGAAGGACAGTTGGAGTAAATAGCCAATTCATCGGGTACACTAGCCCTCGGACTAGGTATACAGAATATGGCAACGAACCCAAACTACAATATTCGAGGTGCGCTGCTGACCATCCTGAACGGGATGGGTCCAGACAATGAGCACGAGGCGGACATTGCCCACTTGTGCCACCTCATGGAATGGTTTCGAGAAGGGGCTCCTGGCTCTGATTTCGAAATCGAGCGGCGATTCTCCATGCTGGTGGAGGCGCTTGAACAGTCCAACGACCTGCGCGTGCAGGTCAAAGGCTATCTTGAACAATTCCTGAAAGAATCACGTTATCGATATACCTTCGCCGAGCTCGGCATTCTGGGTAATGAAACATTCGGTCAGGCCATGAAAAACCGGATTTTCCAGCGCCTGTTGCCGGCCACGGTTGAAGACAAAACAGTGCGCGAGTCGCTTAGCCTGATGTTCACCAAACCGGACGACCATGAGTGGCTTGAGTCGATCAGCGTGGCCAGCTGGACAAGGTTGTTTCACGTACTGGAATGGTTGAACCCGGCCATGCCCCTTTGGAAGCGCATTCAACATGAAATGCTCGAGGCCATGGAAATGCTGGCGGTGCGAATAGCCGCCCTTGGCATTGATTCCGAAGTGGTACGTTGCCTCGGTATTTCTGAGCGTCATACATCTCCGTTTGTCGAACAACACCTCGAGCTGCGCAGCATGATCGCGCAGGCCCATGAAAAGCTCAGCCATATGGAGCCTTTGCATGATTTGGGTGTTCATCTCGATGTGCTGCTGGACCAGTGTCAGGGCCAAATCAAGAAAGCCTACGCACAGGCGCGTGTTCAAGGCATTTCTGTCACGCTCAGTATGCAATTGATCCGGCTGGAGCAATCGATCAACCGCATGCGTCGGCTTTTGCAGCTCTTGGGTGCCTTGCCCACCGACAATCGGGTGGGCACGTGCGTGCAGTTTTTCTGCACGTTGACCAAGGAAGAAAACCGCAAACATTCGATCACCGATTTGTGGCGAGGTTTGACTGACAAGCTGGCTCTGCGCATTACCGAGCATGCGAGCCAATCTGGCGAGAAATACGCCACTGAAACCCGGTCGGAATACTGGAAAATGGCCCGGGCTGCCATGGGTGCAGGCGTCATTATCGCGCTTCTTTCCCTGTTCAAAGCTGGCATTTCAAGTTGGCATTTGCCCCCATTTTGGGAGGCCGTATTTTTCAGCCTGAATTATGGCATTGGCTTTGTGATCATTCATTTGTTGGGCTTCACCATCGCGACCAAACAGCCTGCCATGACTGCGGCGCGAATCGCTGCAGCCATTGACGCTGCCAATGGCCGCTTAAGCTCGGCCGACCGGGTGGCAGATTTGATTACCCAGGTTGCCCGCACCCAATTCATCTCGATTTGGGGCAATGTGCTGCCCGCATTTGCCACGGCCACCGTGGTTGCCGTGGGGCTCACTTTCTTGCTCGGAGAACCGCCTGTGGCAATCGAGAAAGGCGAGAAAATGTTGCTGGAGCTTAATCCCTTGTTGTCTGCAGCTTTGCCCCATGCTGCAATTGCCGGGGTGTTCCTGTTTTTGGCAGGTGTGATTGCGGGTTACTACGACAACCTGTCGATTTACCACCGTATTCCGGATCGGATTCGCAAGGTGCCCTGGCTGCGCAAGCGCTTGGGTGTGGTTCGCTCCAACAAATTGGCTGATTATTTGAGCAAGAACACGGGGGCTTTGGCAGGCAACTTCTTTTTCGGTTGCATGTTGGGTTCGGCTGGTTTTATTGGACTCATTCTTGGTTTGCCCATCGATATTCGGCACATCACCTTTGCCGCGGCAAACATGGCTTACGGAATTCAGGCCCATGAATTCATGTTGAGCGGACTGGAGGTGGCGATTGCCGCTGTGGGCGTTTTCCTGATCGGTATGGTGAATTTGGCCGTGAGCTTTAGCTTGGCATTTTTCACGGCCTTGCGGGCGCGCGGGGTTCGCAAGCTGGAGAGCCTCTCGCTGGCCGGACGTATTTTCAAACGATTTTTCAAGAGTCCTGGCGAGTTTTTCTATCCACCCAAAGAAAATGGCGTGGCCGAAAACAATGTCACTGGCTCAGTCAAAACCGAGTCCAAGTAGGCTACTTCAAGCTTCCTCACTCTTGCGGGCGGTTGAACCCTTTTTTCCACTGCACGTCGCGAACGCCTTTTTTGTGGTGAATCCAGCGGGAGGCCACAAACAGAAAGTCGGAAAGACGGTTCATGTACAAAAGCAAATCTTCTGGCAGTTTTTGCTGCTGGTTCAAATCCACCAGCACCCGCTCCGCTCTGCGGCAAACAGTACGCGCGATGTGGGTGTAGGCAGAGGCCTTGCTGCCGCCAGGCAAAATAAATTCTTCCAGACGGGGCAGGGGTTGATTGAATTCCTTGATCAAGTCTTCCAGCCGCTCCACCGCTTGGGGTGGAAACACATCAAAACCCGGCATGCACAGGGCTGCGCCCAGATCAAACAGGTCATGCTGAATGCGAGTAAGTTCGGTGGCCAGGCGCTCAGGCAAGGCCTCGGTCAGTATCAGGCCGATGTGGCTGTTCAACTCATCGACATCGCCCATGGCATGAACACGAAGATCGTTTTTTGCCAAACGGCTGCCATCGGCCAGGCCAGTAGTGCCATCGTCGCCAGTGCGGGTGGTGATTGAACTGAGTCTGTTGCCCATTGAATTGCGTGATCCGAGAAAGTTGAACAAAAAGAGCGCCTTGTGCAAACCGCGTATTGAGGTACGACGCAGGCGGGCCTATACTTTGAGCTTGTTCAAGTTTAACGCAGGGGTCCTGGCAAATTGCTGCCGGGTGAGAAAAACCCTCACACCTGTGCAGATAATGCTGTTTGCAGGAAGCGTTTCACTGGCTTGGCTCCAAGGGCTTGGCTGGGTGGAATGTTCATGCACCCGGCACAATACGATTTACGCCCAACAGGAGTATGAATGAGCGCCAATCCAGACTTTCTAGCCTCAACCGCCAAGGTTGACGAAGCCGCGGTCAAGCCACTTCCCAATTCACGCAAGGTCTATGTGCAGGGCTCTCGGCCCGACATTCAGGTGCCCATGCGGGAAATTTCACAAGACGATACACCCACGTCTTTCGGCGGCGAGAAAAACCCGCCGATTTATGTGTACGATTGCTCAGGTATTTACACCGATCCCGCCGCGAAAATCGATATTCGTTCTGGATTGCCAGCCATTCGCAGTGCCTGGATTGAAGAGCGGAATGACACGGAGTTGCTCAGCGGCCCCAGTTCCGAATATGGCATCGAACGGCTGAATGACCCCAAGCTGACAGAACTGCGTTTCAACTTGCAACGCAAACCCCGCAAGGCCAAGGCTGGAAAAAATGTGACGCAAATGCATTACGCGCGCCAGGGCATCATTACGCCGGAAATGGAGTACGTGGCTATTCGCGAGAACCTGCGCCGCCAAGAATACATTGAAAGCCTGAAGAATGCTGGTGGCAAGATTGGCAGCAAGATGGTTGATTTGCTGACCCGTCAGCATCCGGGTGAGTCTTTTGGTGCATCCATTCCACAACAGATCACGCCTGAGTTTGTTCGTGATGAAATAGCGCGTGGCAGGGCGATCATTCCCGCCAACATTAACCACCCTGAAATTGAACCCATGATCATTGGTCGCAATTTTCTGGTGAAAATCAACGCCAACATAGGTAACTCGGCCGTATCTTCTTCAATCGGTGAGGAAGTCGAGAAAATGACCTGGGCCATTCGTTGGGGTGGCGACACGGTCATGGACTTGTCCACCGGCAAGCATATTCACGAAACGCGTGAATGGATTTTACGCAACAGCCCGGTGCCGATTGGCACAGTGCCTATTTATCAGGCCCTGGAAAAGGTCAATGGCAAGGCCGAAGACCTGACCTGGGAAATTTTCCGTGACACATTGATTGAGCAAGCCGAGCAGGGTGTGGACTACTTCACCATTCACGCCGGGGTGCGCCTGGCTTATGTGCCGCTTACCGCGAGCCGCATGACAGGGATTGTGTCTCGAGGTGGTTCCATCATGGCGAAATGGTGTCTGGCTCACCACAAGGAAAGCTTCCTGTACGAGCATTTCGAAGACATTTGCGAAATCATGAAAGCCTATGACGTCAGCTTCTCACTGGGCGATGGCTTGCGCCCCGGTTCGGTTTGGGATGCAAATGATGAAGCGCAACTCAGCGAGTTGCGCACTTTGGGCGAACTGACCCAGATTGCCTGGAAGCACGATGTGCAGGTGATGATTGAAGGTCCTGGCCATGTGCCCATGCAATTGATCAAAGAGAACATGGACATTCAGCTGAAGGAATGCCATGAAGCGCCGTTTTATACCCTGGGGCCACTGACCACCGACATCGCCCCGGGTTACGACCACATCACCAGTGGCATTGGTGCGGCACAAATTGGTTGGTACGGTTGCGCCATGCTTTGTTATGTCACCCCCAAAGAACACTTGGGCTTGCCGAACAAGAAAGATGTGAAAGACGGCATCATCACCTACAAAATTGCAGCTCACGCCGCTGATTTGGCCAAAGGCCACCCTGGCGCGCAAATTCGAGACAATGCGTTGTCAAAAGCCCGTTTCGAGTTCCGTTGGGAAGATCAGTTCAATTTGGGTCTGGACCCCGACACGGCCCGTGAATTCCACGATGAAACCCTGCCCAAGCAAAGCATGAAGGTGGCTCACTTCTGTTCCATGTGCGGTCCGCACTTCTGCTCCATGAAAATTACTCAGGATGTACGTGAGTACGCTGAAAAGCTGGGTGTTTCTGAAAAAGAGGCCCTGAGCAAGGGAATGGAGGAAAAATCCATCGAGTTCATCAAGAAAGGGTCTGAGATTTACCACAAGACCTGATTTTTAAAAGAAAAATTGACACCGCCCCCTCGTCTTTGTACGATTAGGCGGTGTTTTTTTCTGATAGGAGTGCTCGGGCCTTTCCCGACCGTATATGGATAGTTCCAGTTGTCGAAGTTGCTCAAACTTCACTGCGCCGTCATTGGCAACCCCCTTCAAAGCGCTCGTTGCGCGTCGTTTTTCCAAGTCCTTCCCGCTTGACAATGCTCCTTTAAGCCTTGTGCTTGATGCCTTCGTTTCGCCCTTGAATCAAGGAGTGTCGACATGGAAGTGCTGATTCTGATTGGTCTTATCGTGACCAATGGCTTGTTTGCCATGTCCGAGATTGCCCTGGTTACCGCCAGAAAGGCCCGGTTGGTGAAGTTGGCTGCAGAAGGCGACAAATCCGCTGCGGTTGCTCTGAAGTTGTCTGAAGATCCCACCAAGTTTTTGTCAACAGTACAAATTGGCATTACATCGATTGGTGTGTTGAGCGGTATCGTGGGTGAGGCGGTATTGGCCAAGCCACTGGCGCTTTGGTTGCAAACCTTCGGCCTGGAAGTGGCAATGACAGACATTGTGTCCACAGCCATTGTGGTTGTTGGTGTTACCTATGTGTCAATTGTGGTCGGTGAACTGGTACCCAAGCGTTTGGGGCAAATCAGCCCGGAGGTTATCGCCCGCTTGGTGGCAAGGCCCATGCAAATTCTCGCAATTGCTACGCGCCCGTTCGTCATGTTCTTGTCCTTTTCCACACGTGGTTTGTTGCGCGTCATGGGTGTGAAAGAAAACACCGACAACGGTGTGACCGAGGAAGAAATTCACGCCATGTTGGACGAGGGCTCCGTTTCGGGCGTGATTGAAAGCAGTGAGCACACCATGCTTCGAAATGTGTTCCGCTTGGACGATCGCCAGCTGGGTTCACTCATGATTCCGCGTTCCGATGTGTTGTATCTCGACATTCGACTGCCCCAGGAAGAAAATCTGAAGCGTGTGATTGAATCGGAATACTCTCGTTTCCCGGTGGTCGACGGCAACCTGGACAACTTGATCGGTGTAATTCATGCCAAACAAGCTTTGGCTTATGCTGCACAGGGCAAGATGCCCGACTTTTCAACCAACTTGCAGCAGTGTGTATTTGTGCCTGAAACCCTGACGGGCATGGAGCTGTTAACCCAGTTCCGCAGCAACAACATGGACATTGCCTTTGTGATCGACGAGTATGGCGAACTTGAAGGCATTGTGACTCTGCACGATTTAATGGAAGCTTTGACTGGTGAATTCACCCCGCACAACAAGGAAGATTCCTGGGCGGTGCAGCGTGAAGATGGTTCGTGGTTGCTGGATGGTGCCATTGCCATTCTGGAACTGAAAGACACTTTGAATATCAAGAGTGTGCCGGAAGAAGAAAAAGGCCGTTACCACACCCTGAGTGGCATGGTGATGTTACTGACCGGGCGCTTGCCTGCCACCGGAGACACCGTGGATTGGGAAGGTTGGCGATTTGAAGTGGTGGATATGGACCAAAAGCGAATTGACAAAATCCTGGCCTCGCCGATCAAGGAAGATGGTGCTCAGTCGGATGAGTCTGCTTAAGACCCTATAAACCGGTAAAAAAAACCATTAAAAAAGCCTCAAGGAAACTTGAGGCTTTTTTGTTGGTGCGTTGCGTGTTGCTTACTCCGCAACCGTTGTTACCCAGTTTTATCGAATCTGTGGGCGACTGCCCCACAGCAGTTTTTCCTGCATTTCACGGGTGGTGTTGCTGGTCGATTCCTGCGGTGCACTTTGCGCGTTGCTGCCACTGCCAAACAAGCCTTTCAACTCAGTTACCTCGCTTTGTGATGACGCGGTGGAGGCGTTCTCAATGCTTGCTTCGCGAATGATTTCTCCGGTGTAGGGGTCGATCACAATGCTGGGGTCTTGCCCTGCCGAGGTTGAAGCGGGTGGAGGGGTTAGCACGATTGAATTGTTGCTGCGCTGTTTGGCTGGCGTATTCATGGCGGCTTGATTGCTGCGCAATTCGCCGGGTTTGGCTGTGCTTAATCTTGCACAGCTTTGTGCTGACAAATTGTTCATCTCGGTCAGCATATTGAACACCGCATGTTCAATCACCATTCGAACACCTTTTTGAATTGGCTCTTGCGTTCGTTCAGCGGCATTCACATCGACCAGGCCATCGCTGAACAGGCGGAAGTAACCCCCATTCAATTCAGTACCAATAATCTGTTTTTGAAGGCTTTGTATGTTCACCACTTCAAGTGTTTTGGTATTCACTACACGCAAATCAACGGCCACATTCATGACAAAGTAGCGAGCTGCGGCGCCGATGAAGCGAATGGATGACTCCAGACTGCCACTGCGAATGTTGTAGTTTACTTCGGTGATGCCCCCCACGATGTGATAGTCAGAGCCTGGCAGCGAACCCGAAAAAATTTGTCGATGTGCTTTGCTGTCCGGGTTGTCAGTGATCAGCTTGTTGTCAGCGTATTTCAATTCCATGTCGGCAATTGAGGTGTCGAAACGCTCAACCATAGGAACTCCTGTTTTTGCCAACGCAGAAATCACCATCAACGCTGCGCCTTGTGTGATTCGTTTTCCGTTGACCAGGTCCTCTTTGCCCGTGAAATCACTGACCCGTCCAACAGCAAAGCGTTTTGCATTGGGACCTCGCCCGCCTATCAGCGGCTTTAGGCATTCCAGTGCCGGGCTGTAGCGGGTTGTGTTTTCCACTACGCTTGCTCCGTCGAAGGGACTCACGTACTGCGCTTCGCTGAAGGAAGGCAGCGTTGTGCATGCACTGGCCGATGCGGCAAGCACCGAGATAAATGCAGATTTTCGAAGCGGATAGCGAAGCATAGTGGGCCTTTTGTATTCAAGAGCAGTAAGTGACTTTGGATCAGAAGCCGCCATCAATCGTGGCGTTCTGAGCGCCATTGTTGATTTGTGTGGCATTAATGACAACGGTGTTGTTGTTGCCGTCGGTTTGTACATTGATCAAGTTGCCGATTGCGGTGGCGGCGAACCCCCAGCCTGGAGAGTCAACTTGGGTGCGGTTGAAATTCGCGTCGCGGCGAGTGCCGGCGGGTGAGTCAATGTCAGTCACGCTGCGCATTCCGAACGGTGTTTCGAATGAGCTGACGTTGCCTTCAAAGGTTTGAGCATTTGCGCTGCTGAGCCCAAGGGCCAGTGTGGCTATACAAAGCTTGACTGTTTTCATTCGATGTTTTCCTAGAGGTTTCCGGGCGGGGCAGGTTGAGAAATTGCCCCGAGCGACCATTGGCTGTAAGTTGTCGCCCGAGGCAAAAAAGTTCAATTAAGGACGTGCGCTGCCAATTGAAATGTTGTTGCCAACTGCAGTGGCAGAAGCGGTCAGGCGTGTGGGATCCCAGCGATATTCTGCGACGGCCACGTTGTCGCTGACATTGCATTGGGCCACTGACAATTCGGCCAGGCTGGTGTTGTCGAGGTTCAGGCTGAAGTTGTTGCCAATTGAAACTGCTTCTACAAGGACTTCGCCGGTTTTTGATGTGCTGCGCTGGGACAGGTTGACTGACGCCAGTTGATCGCCATAGTTGCTTTGGGACACATGGCGAACAGGTACTTTGGATGATGAACTGAGAGAAATGGCAATGTTGTTGCCCACAGCCTGGGCTGAACCGGTGATATCGCCGTTGTCGCGCATGACCACGTTTTTCAGATCAACGATTGCAGCATTGGTGCCGGTGTTGCTTTGAATATAAATGCCGTTGTGGTTTGGGCTGAGGTAATAGCTGCTGTCAAATTCAACATTGGCATCGACTTCAACTTGGCAGTCATTGCCTTGACAGGTGGCGAGCGCAACTGAGTGCATGGACAACAATGCAGCCAGAATGGACAAGGATTTAAGGGATTGCTTCAACATGTGGAGTGCTCCAAGAGTATTGATGAGGGCTAAAAAGACAACGTGCTTCGGGCATTTGGGCAACGAGCGCTGTCGCATTAATGAAAATGCTTCCCTTGAGTGACTGGGGTCGCTCGAAAGTTCAGATCGCCCTTCGTTCTGGATTCCCGGGATTTTCTGGGGCCAAGGGAGTAAAATGCTGGCTTTCCTTGTCACTTACCGAGTGTTCCGTGAATCAAGTAGACATCAAGCCCGTAGAGTTCGATTTGCCCTCACAGGCCAGCCCCTCCACCAGTTGTAAACCGTCCCAGGCTTGGGCTCGTGTTCCGCAGCAGCCCGGACCCGATGAAAGGGCCGCCTTGAAGGCGGAGATCAAGGCTTTGCTAAAAGCCCGTGATGCGGTGTTGGTGGCGCATTATTATGTGGATTCCGAGTTGCAGGATCTGGCTGAAGAAACTGGCGGTTGTGTCTCTGATTCCCTGGAAATGGCGCGTTTTGGGCGCGAGAGCAAGCAGCAGAACCTGGTGGTGGCGGGCGTGCGATTCATGGGGGAGACCAGCAAGATTTTGAACCCCGAGAAGCGTGTGTTCATGCCAGACCTGGATGCCACTTGTTCACTGGACCTGGGATGCCCCTCCGAAGAATTCAATTCGTTTTGTGATCAACACCCCGATCGCACGGTGGTGGTGTATGCCAACACCAGTGCGGCTGTGAAAGCACGCGCAGACTGGATGGTGACTTCCAGTATTGCCTTGGACATCGTGGGCCATTTGCATGCACAGGGGAAAAAGCTGATTTGGGCACCTGATCGGCATTTGGGGCAATACATTCAAAAACAGACTGGCGCCGATATGTTGCTGTGGCAGGGCTCCTGTCTGGTACATGACGAATTCAAGGCCGAAGAACTCAAGATGCTAAAAGCCCAGCACCCGCAGGCCATGGTGTTGGTGCACCCGGAATCACCCGCCGATGTGGTTGCATTGGCCGATGTGGTGGGTTCGACCACTCAGCTGATCAAGGCCACGCAAACCCCGGGTGTGGATACCTATATTGTGGCCACTGACAACGGCATTCTTCATAAAATGCGTCAGTTCGCACCGGGTAAAACCTTGATTGAAGCGCCTACCGCAGGTAATTCAGCCACTTGCAAAAGCTGCGCCCATTGCCCCTGGATGGCCATGAATGGTTTGAAAAACCTGCGCGATGTATTGAAGACCGGGTTTGATACTGGCCTGGGCGAGGTGCATGTGGACGCCGCGCTGGGCCAACAGGCTTACCGCTGCATCGACCGAATGCTGGATTTCGCGAAAACACATGGTATTTCAGGGCCGCGTGGTCAGGGTCGCCTGGAACAGGCGCACAAGGGAGTGGGTCCAGCATGAGCCGCTCAGAACTCTTTCAATCGTTTGGACCCGCGCTTGAGCTGGCTTTGCTAAAAAAATGTGCATGATGCCATTGCCGAGGACATGGGCAATACTGACTGGACCGGTTTATTGGTGCCAGAGGGCAAGCGATGCAGGGCGCAGCTACTGTGCCGTGACAAAGCGGTGGTGTGTGGACAGGACTGGTTCAACGGTGTGTTTAACGCACTGTGCCCGGATGCCTTGGTGCGTTGGCAAGTGCCGGAAGGGTATGAAGTTCAGGCTGGCACGGTGGTGTGTGAGATTGATGCCCTGGCCCGTCCACTGTTGACCGCCGAGCGATCTGCGATGAATTATTTGCAGCTGCTTTCCGCAGTGGCTACCCGAACACGCCATTTTGTACGCCTGATCGAGGGTACCAAGGCATCGATCCTGGATACCCGAAAAACCCTGCCGGGTATGCGTTTGGCGCAGAAGTATGCAGTGCGTGTAGGGGGCGGTTTGAATCAGCGTTTGGCGTTGTATGACGGTATTTTGATCAAGGAAAACCACATTGCTGCCGCAGGGGGAATTGCTCCGGTTCTGGCCAATGCCGATGCTTTGGGTGCGCCGCATGTGAGTGTGCAAATCGAAGTTGAAAGTCTGGTTCAGCTTGAAGAAGCCTTGCAGGCCGGTGCCAAGTCAGTGTTGCTGGACAACTTTGGACTGGAAGCCATGCGTGTGGCCGTTGAGGTGAACAAAGGCAGGGCCATTCTGGAGGCCTCGGGCGGAGTAAATGAGCACACGGTGCGTGCCATTGCCGAGACCGGTGTTGATCGAATTTCGATCGGGTCGTTAACAAAAGACATCACGGCGGTGGACTTCTCGCTTCGAGTTCTGGACTAAGCGCGAATTGCTGTTTTTTAGTCCACTGCCGAGCATGCCATCTACATTCGCCGATGGGGAGATAAACATGCTCAGGGTGGGCCATGAATACCCGCCGGGTTGCCAATAAAAACCGCTTTCACTTCTTCTTCGGTCGTTGTAGCACAGTGGGAAATGCCTTCGGCAGAGTGCCCGGATAGTCAGCGCTGAAATGCAGACCACGGCTTTCCTTGCGGCTTAGTGCGCTTGTTACGATCAAATCGGCCACATCCACCAGGTTGCGTAATTCGAGCAAATCGCGGCTGACACGGAAGTTGCTGTAAAACTCCAGAATCTCCTCACGAAGCAACTGGATACGGTGCTGGGCGCGTTCCAAGCGTTTGTCGGTTCTCACAATACCCACGTAGTTCCACATGGTCTGGCGAAGTTCAGCCCAGTTGTGGGAAATCACCACTTCCTCATCCGGATCGGTAACCCGGCTTTCATCCCAATCGGGCAAACCCATGGTTTCGCGGTGTGGTTTGGTCAAAATATGATTGGCGGCGGCTTGCCCCAGCACTACGCACTCCAGCAAGCTGTTGCTGGCCAGACGATTGGCACCGTGCAGGCCGGTGTAGGCGGTTTCGCCCACGGCATACAGCCCGGGAATGTCAGTGCGGGCGTTGTGATCGGTCACCACGCCACCGCAAGTGTAATGCGCTGCTGGCACGACAGGGATACCTTGCTTGGTGATGTCGATACCCAGTTCGAGACAGCGTTTGTAGATGGTGGGGAAATGTTTTTTCAGTTTCTCTGCCGGTTCGTGACTGATGTCCAGGTATACGCAATCCAGGCCGCGTTTTTTCATTTCAAAGTCAATGGCGCGCGCCACGACATCGCGCGGTGCAAGTTCCGCCCTTTCGTCGTGCTCGGGCATGAAGCGTGTGCCATCGGGCAGTTTCAGCAAACCACCTTCGCCTCGCACTGCTTCGGTAATCAAAAAGCTTTTGGCGTAAGGATGGTACAGGCAGGTGGGGTGAAACTGGATGAACTCCATATTGGCAATTCGACAGCCTGCCCGCCAGGCCATCGCGATGCCGTCACCTGTGGCTGTGTCGGGGTTGGTGGTGTAGTTGTACACTTTGCCCGCCCCGCCGCAGGCGAGCACGATGTACGGGCAGGTCAGGGTGAGTACGCGTTGCGATTGCTCGTCGAGAATATAGGCGCCCAGGATACCGGCTTTTTTCTCGCTCAGCCGGTCACCGGTGATCAGGTCGATCACCATGTGGTGCTCAAACAATTGAATGTTGGGGTGGTTGCGCGCTTTGGCTTCCAGCGTGGTTTGTACCGCGTCGCCTGTAGCATCGGCCACATGCAGAATTCGCCTGCGGCTGTGCCCGCCTTCCCGGGTCAGGTGGAATCCGTTGGGTTCGGTGTTGCTGGGGCCTTCTTCGTCTTCGCGCGAGAAGGGCACCCCCTGTTCAACCAGCCAGTCAATCGATTTCGATGCATTTTCCAGAATGAACTGCACTGCATCCCGTTCACACAGGCCACCACCGGCGACCAGGGTGTCTTGCACATGTTCGGCCACGCTATCAGCCGGGTCGCGCACCGCGGCAATGCCGCCTTGGGCCCAACGGCTTGCCGAGTCGGAAACCGAGCGTTTGCAAACAATGGCCACTTTGAGTTTGTCGGCCAATTGCAAGGCGGTGGTGAGTCCAGCCAAACCACTGCCAATGATGGCGACATCGAACTGTTTCATTTTCACGGTGATGCTTTGAATGTGTGAATTGTCATGCCCACATCATATCGAAGCAGACGGGACTCGGGTCAAATACAACCAAATTTGACGCGGTATTTGAACGCTTTAGAGGTGTTGAACCAGCTGGTCGTGGTTACCCACCAGGTGTTTCAGTTTGAATTCCTCAAACGGCATGGGTTTGGACAACCAGAAGCCTTGGACATAATCGGCCCCCAGTTTTTTGACCAATTCGTATTCAGACTGGGTTTCCACGCCTTCAGTGGTGACCAGCAAGCCCATGATGTGGCCCATTTCGATGGTGGATTCAAGAATGATCTGTCCATCCATGTCCAGGTCTGCGCCCTGCACCAGTGAGCGGTCAATTTTCAACTCGGTGACCGGGAAGCGTTTCAGATAGGCCAGAGAGGAGTAGCCAGTGCCAAAGTCGTCCACCGCGATCTGAAAATGCATGGCGGCCAGTTGATTGAGTGCGTCCAAGGCCTGTTCGGGATCCCGCATGGCGGCGCTTTCAGTGATTTCCAGCACGATGTGGCGAGAGGCCTCCGGTTGCTGTTCATGCATGTGGTGCATGAAATCAATCAGTCCGGAGTCTTCGAGGTCCATGGCCGAAAGGTTGAGCGACAGCCTGATGTTTTGATTGGCACAAAGATTGATGATGGCGTAGGTTTGTTTGATCACCAGGCGAGTGATGTCGCGGATCATGCCGGTTTGCTCGGCAAGTTCAATAAAGGCGCCTGGTGCAATCAAGCCATGAACAGGGTGGTTCCAGCGCAACAACACTTCTGCCTGGTTAATGTTGTTGGTGCGCAGGTTTAATTTGGGTTGAAAAAACAGGCAAAACTCGTTGTCAATGATTGCTTTGCGCAGTTGCGCAATCAGTTCAAGGCGATTGGCTGAGCGCTGTTCAAGCCGAGCCTCGAAAACGATGTTGGTCTGGCGTGTTTTCTTGGCCAGTTGGCGTGCGATTTCTGCCCGGCGCATGAGTGTTTCAGGGCATTGGCCATGTTCAGGATAATGTGCAAGGCCAGCGTGGCTTTGAATGTCCAGTTGATAGTTTTGTACGCGCAGTGAGCCCTGTAAAATACGCTTTAATGTGTGTTTTTTCAGCATGCTTTCCAGCAGTTTTCGTGGCATTAGCATGCAGAAGATATTGCCTTCGAGTCTGGCAATGACGAGGTTTTCACGGCAAATGCGACTGGCCTTGCGTGCCACTTTGACCAAGACCTTGTCCGCAACATCGTGCCCAAGTACCTCGTTAATGCTGTCGAGGTTATCGATGCCCCAAATCAAAATACTCAATGGTTCACGTGCGCATTGTGTGCGCTCTCGCAAGGCAAGCGTCAAATAGGCGCGGTTGTCCAGTCCGGTCAATTGATCTTTGTAGGCAGTGCGACGAATCACCTTGTCACGTTCTTGCAGACTTTTTGCCATCCGGTTGAATGTGGACGCCAATTGGTTGATTTCGCGGATGGAGCTGTCGGGAAGGCGCCAGTCGTAATTACCTTCAGCCATAAGTTGGGCGCTGGTGGTGATTTCCCCCAAGGGGTGCGTGATGGACTGGCTGATCCAGCGGCTGCACAAGGTACTGATCAGCAATACCAGCACAGCAAGGCCAAGTGCCTCTTCGGCCCGCATGCTGAGTGGTGTGCTGCTTGTCGAGTGCGTGGCCCACAAGGTAATCGTTTGGTGTGTGGCCTGCTCGCGAGGCAGCCTTGCCTGGAGTGCATGCAGGCGTACACCGTTTTCACACTTGAATCGATGAATTCTCGATGCCGAGGGGGGGTGGGAAGGTTCGCAATCTTTAGGCCAGTGCAAGGTGCCTTGCGCATCTTCCAGATCGCCAGAGTGGTAATACACCGGCGTCATGGCCAGGGTGTGGTCGTGCCCCGAGTGGTCGGTGTGATCAATGGCCTGTGCTTTTGCGGTAAGCAGTTGGTCCATACGTTCAGCCAGTTGCTCACTGATCTGATTATTCAAAATGGCATAGATGCACAGGGACAGTGCCAGCAAAGCGGTAATGCAAACCAGTAAAGCGCGTGAGTGAAGCGAAATGATGCCGCTGTTGGCAATGAGTGCACGCAACAGCCCGATTTTTTGCGATGAAAGCATGCCGTGTTGAATTTGCGGGATTGAGCCTGATTAAAGCAAATTCAGAGACGGCTCGGCATACCGCAAGAGGGGAGGTCTGTTTGAGCCGTATCAGCGCACGCGGTAGAGAAGGTCCCAAACGCCGTGGCCAAGCTTCAATCCGCGATTTTCGAACTTGGTCAACGGCCGATCATCGGGGCGTGGTACAAAAGGTGTCGATGCCACATTCTGCCAATCGGGCGCTACGCTGAGAACATCATGCATGTGGTGGGCATAATTTTCCCAGTCGGTGGCACAGTGCAGCACCCCGCCAGGTTTCATCTTTTTCGCCAGTTTGGCCACGAATTCGGGTTGAATGAGTCGCCGTTTGTGGTGGCGGGCCTTACGCCAAGGGTCGGGAAAGTACAGAAGCACTTTGTCCAGGCTGGCATCGGGGATCATGTCGCGAAGGACGTCCACGACATCGTGTGAAATGATCCGGATATTTTCGATGCCTTCTTCTTCGATCTTCTTGATCAGCGAGCCTACACCCGCTGTATAAATTTCCACACCCAGATAGTTCACCTCCGGGTGTGCTTTGGCAATTTTGGCGGTGGTTTCGCCCATGCCAAAGCCGATTTCAAGCCAGTTGGGCTGGCCTTGCGTGCCCCATTGCCTGTCGAAGTCGATTGACGACTGCGAGCTGTAAGTGATGCCCCACTTAGGCATGCCTTCTTCAACTGCTCGTTCCTGGGCGCGTGAAATGTGCCCCCGACGTTTCACAAAACTTTTGATGTGCTGGTCGCGAAACGGATTGTCGGGGGTTTGGTCTGTCATTTTGAGCTGGAGGAAATAACGCCCTCCACAGGGGAAGAGGGACTGGCTGTGTAAAACTTTTTCGGCATTCTACCTGCAAGAAAGGCCTCGCGACCTGCCTGTGTGGCCAAACGCATGGCACGTGCCATTTGCACCGGGTTCTGTGCCTTGGCGATTGCGGTGTTCATCAATACACCAGCACAACCCAATTCCATGGCAATTGCAGCATCGGAGGCTGTGCCAACACCGGCATCCACAATCACAGGTACCTGTGCTTTTTCCAGTATCAGGTTGATGTTCCACGGGTTCAAAATACCCATGCCAGAACCAATGAGCGAGGCCAACGGCATGATGGCCAAACAGCCAGCATCCTCGAGTTTGCGGGCGTAAATGGGATCGTCGGAGCAGTACACCATCACGTCAAAACCATCGGCGACCAGTTCTTTGGCTGCAATCAATGTCTCTTCCATGTCGGGGTACAAGTTGGTGGGATCGCCCAGAACTTCGAGTTTGCACAGGTTGTGACCGTCCAGCAGTTCGCGGCCCAGGCGCAAGGTGCGCACGGCGTCTTTGGCGGTGTAGCAACCCGCTGAATTGGGGAGGTAAGTGAATTGGCTGGGAGGAATGTAATCGAGCAGGCTCGCTTCGCCCGCGTTTTGACCAATGTTGGTGCGGCGAATCGCGACAGTGACGATTTCCGCGCCGCTCTCGGTGATTGCGTCACGGGTTTCATCCAGGCTGGCATATTTGCCGGTGCCCACCAGCAAACGGCTGGTGAATTCGCGGTTGCCCACTTTCCAGGTGTCGTTGTTTTTCTCGATTTGTGTATTCATGGGGGTACTGCTCCTGATAGTTTAACCACCGCCCACAGCGACCACGATTTCCAGGCTGGCCCCAGGGTTCAATGGTGTGTTGGCATGCTGGCTTTTGGGCACAATTTCGCCATTCAATTCGACAGCGATGCGCTTGCCGTTCAGTTGGAGGCTTTCCACAAGGTGCGCCACAGTGCTGTTTTCGGGCATTTCACGATTTTCACCGTTGACTGTAACTTGAATCATGGCTTGAGCGAATGAGCTTGTGTAAGTTTGTTACTATCGATTAACGCGATAATCAAACCGGATCGATCTTGCTTGCAAGTCTTGATTCTCTCATTATCTGAAAACGAAATAACCGAGCGGCGCACAGAAACCGGAGCCTACATGCACTCAGTAGTTCATTTGTTGAAAAGTACCACCTTCCCCAGCGTGAAGCGCTTGAATCTTGAAACCATTCAGGTCAACCTGGGTTATCTGTGCAATCAAAGCTGTACCCATTGTCATGTGAATGCCGGCCCCAATCGCACCGAGTTGATGCAAGACGAGCAAATTGACCAGCTCATTGCCTTGATGAACCAAGGCTGGGTGAAAAAGCTTGATTTGACCGGCGGTGCGCCCGAGATGAACCCACGCTTCAAGCGCTTGGTACTTGCTGCGCGCAATGCTGGAGTGCATGTGATTGACCGCTGCAACCTGACCATTTTGAGTGAGCCGGGATATGAGGATTTGGCCCGGTTTCTCGCTGAAAACGAGGTGGAAATTTTTGCATCCTTGCCTTGTTACCTGGAAGACAATGTGGACAAACAAAGGGGCAAAGGCGTATTCGATGCAAGCATTGCGGGTTTGCAAAAACTGAATGCCTTGGGCTATGGCGAGAAGTTGCGCCTGACCCTGGTATTCAACCCGCAAGGTCCTTCCTTGCCGCCACCCCAGCAAGCCCTGGAAGCGGATTACAAAGCAGTGTTGTTCGACAAGTTTGGCATTCGCTTCACTGGCTTGGTGACAATTACAAACATGCCGATCGCCCGTTTTGGTAGCACGCTGATCAGTAAGGGCACGTTCGAGACTTACATGAATACCTTGAAAGGCGCTTACCGGGAAAGTAACCTTGAGTCGGTCATGTGCCGAAGTCTCGTCTCGATTGATTATGAAGGCAAGCTGTACGATTGCGATTTCAATCAGCAATTGGGGTGGCCCGTGCGAGATTCTCAGGGCAGAGCATTGACGTTGGCCGACTTGACGCAAACCGCGCTTGATTCAATTGAGGTAGTGGTTGGCGACCACTGTTATGGTTGCACGGCGGGTCAGGGCAGCAGTTGTGGCGGTGCTTTGGCTGCCTGATTGTCAGGGGTGGCCAATGCCATGTGCTGGCTTTTCTCCATGAGGCGTTTTGCGAGCCGCAAAGCGCTCTCGGATTCCTGAGAGGCCGACTCTGCCACTTGTTCAACCTGGCTAAGCAAGTTGGACCAAGCGGTTTGATTCACCGCCATGTATTCGGCCAGTTTGTTCGATTCATGTTGACCTGCATTGATTTTCTGGCTGGCCAACACCAATCCTTCAATGGATTCTTTCAAGGCCTGTTGGCTTTGTTCGACCAGTTGCTGCAGTTGCCGACTGTTCTCGGGTTCTGTCAGGGTGAGCTCCATTTGCGAGGCATCCAGCCTGCCCAGTAGCTGTCGGCTCACTTCTCCAGCCTTTCGCAAGCCTTGTGCTGCGCTGCGTATGTCTGAACGCAAACCCTCAAGCTGGGTTTGCATGATCTCCATATGGCTTTCCGCTTTGGCATTGCGATGTTCGCTGTTCAACGTTGACTTAACAACCTGGGTGCCTTGAGTGGACAGCTGGTGGAACGATCTTGCAAATTGCAACACAGCCCGTCCACTTTGGTTGAGCTCTTCGAGTTGTTGGCCAATTTGCAGCAAGGTGCCGCGGTGCTCCAGTTGCTGGTTGCTGTTTAGCGCTTTCAGTACACCTTCAAGTGCAGCATGGGCGCCCTCGCGTTTTTGATCATTTTCCTGTTGGCTATGCAAAGCGCGGCTTAACATTTGCACACGGCGGCCCAGCGCAAGTGTTTTACGATGGGTGTTCCATTGAACGCCCAGGGCCAAACCAATTGAAGCCAGTAGGGCAGCCAGTCCAAACAGCAGCACTAGATAACCGTTGGTAGCCTGGGCAATGTGTGCTTTCAGCAGGGCAAGCTTGGGCAGTGTGTCCAAGCGAAGTTGGGTTTCAAGTTGACGCTGGGTGTCCAGATCAGAATTGACACCCGCCACCGGGCGTGAGAGTGCTTCAATGCTCTGAGTCAGCAACACTTGCAGGTTTTGACTGTGCAGGGGACCAAACCACTGTACCCCATTGTTTTGCTGGCTGACTTGCTGCCCCAGACCCAGCAACGCTTTCAAGCCTTGAGGCTGGACGTTTTCAATCCCGGGGCTGTTGAGGGCCAGCAATTCTTGTTGAATGCGACCTTCAACCAGATTAATTTGGGCCAGTTGGGTATTGCGAATGCTGTCCGACTGACTTTTGGCGAACAGGCCGGCCGCGAACACAAACAGGGCTGCAATGAGCAGGCCTGCTGAAAACTGCCCCAACTGCCGAACAAACTTGGGCCTGACCGGCGTTGGGGCGTGGTCTTCAAACGCTTTGGCGGGGTCGGCTTTGGGGTCGGTCATTGATCCATGGGTTTTGGTTTTTAGATTTGAGTCATCTCAAAATCTTCTTTGCGAGCGCCGCATTCGGGGCATACCCAGTTGGGAGGAACATCTTCCCATTTCGTGCCTGGAGCAATACCTTCATCAGGTACACCCGCTGCTTCATCGTATACCCAACCGCAAATCAAACAAATCCAAGTATTCATTCTGAGCTACTTCCAGAAAAAAAATTGCAACGGGTGGATAATACTGAGTTTGGCAGCCGACTACAAAGGTTGCCGGTCTTTTTTGGGTTTTGAATGACACTGACTGTACCTTTGGTGCTGACCTTTTCGGCATCAGATCCCACTGCTGGCGCGGGTTTACAAGCCGATGCACTGACTGTTTCTGCGCTGGGTGCACATCCCTTGACCATTCTCACCGGGCTGACTGCCCAGAACACGGTGGGCGTGGTGCGCTTCGACGCATGCACTCGTGACTGGATTGATGATCAATTAAACGCATTGTTGGACGACGGCATTGCACCAAGCGCGATCAAAACCGGCGTATTGGGTAGCGAAGGTGCTGTGGCGGCAGTGATGAGAGTGAAAGGCCTCTGGCCCTCGGTGCCGCTGGTGGTCGACCCTGTGCGGGCCTCTGGGCGGGGCGACGCATTTGGCGGGCAGACCTTGTTTGACAGTTACAGAAACCAGCTATTCCCGTTGGTTGATTTGTTGACTCCCAACTGGCCTGAAGCTCAGGCATTTACCGGCGCACACAGTGTGGATGAGGCGGGTGAGCGCTTGTTGCAAATGGGCTGCAAGGCGGTGCTGTTGAAAGGCGAACATCTTGATTCGGGCGATGTGGTGAATCGCCTGTATGTGTCAGGACAAAAAGTGGTTGAATTCCCTTGCGAACGCCTCCCCGGGCAATATCACGGTTCGGGTTGCACTCTGGCCAGTGCCTGTGCAGTGGGGCTTGGGCAGGGTTTAAGCGTTCAGGAGGCGGTTGAATTGGCTCTGGAGTACACCTGGCAAGCCCTGAGTTGTGGTTTTGCAGTGGGCAAAGGCCAGTTGGTTCCGGACCGAATGCACCTGATGCAATACTTGGAAGAGGATGGCGATGGCGACTCGGTGCAATAGCGTGGATGGCGGATTGATCAGGGGTGTTTACGCCATTACGCCAGAGCGTTCGCCCGTGTGGACTCCAGATGCGATCGTGGATTGCGTTGCCGCGGCGTTGGACGGCGGCATACGCCTGTTTCAGTGCAGGCAAAAGAATTGGGACCAAGCGGAGCTAATCGAGTTTGTGGCCCAATTGGACGCCTTGTGCCAAAAGTACGATGCGACGCTGATTTTGAATGACGTGTCCTCGGCAGAGTTTTCAGAATTTGAGGGTGGCGTCGTCGCTGGCGTGCATTTGGGTAGAACCGATGAGGCCATTGCTCAGGCCCGAAGCAGGCTGGGCAGCAAATGGGTGGTGGGTGCTTCTTGTTACAATCAGTTTGAGTTGGCCGAACAAGCCGTGCGTGATGGCGCCAGTTATGTGGCCTTTGGAGCCATGTATCCCAGCAGCACCAAACCGCAAGCGGTGCGAGCCGAGCTTGAATTGTTTGCCCGGGCCAGCAACTTGGGTGTGCCCAGCGTGGCGATTGGCGGCATTACGATTGAGCGGGTGCCTGAATTAATCAAAGCAGGTGCACAAGCAGTGGCTGTGGTGAATGGTTTGTTTGGCATGGAACCCAATGCTGGGCTGGTTTGCAGTGTGGCGCAACAGTGGGTGGATGTCGTGAATGGATGTAGTTCAGTTAATTTAGCGGAGTCCTGAGAATGAGTAGTCAAGAAGTGAGTCAGAACGAAGTGCTGTTTGAGCGCGCGCAGAAAACAATTCCCGGAGGTGTGAATTCGCCGGTGCGTGCATTTCGTTCTGTGGGTGGTACGCCGCGTTTTTTTAAGCGGGCCAATGGCCCTTACGTGTGGGACGCCGATGACAAGCGTTACATCGACTACATTGGTTCTTGGGGCCCTGCAGTACTGGGTCACGCCCATCCCGAAGTAATCAAGGCTGTTCAAGACGCTGCAGTGGGTGGTTTGAGCTTTGGTGCGCCCACGGAAGGTGAAATCGTGATGGCAGAAACACTGTGCGAAATGTTGCCTTCCCTGGAGCAGGTTCGCTTGGTAAGTTCCGGCACTGAGGCGACCATGAGCGCGATTCGTCTTGCCCGGGGTTTCACTGGCCGTGACACCATTGTGAAATTCGAAGGTTGCTATCATGGCCATGCCGACAGCCTGCTGGTCAAGGCGGGATCAGGTTTGCTGACTTTTGGTAACCCGACCTCTGCGGGTGTGCCCGAAGATTTTGCCAAACACACCCGCGTGCTGGACTACAACAATGTGGAGCAACTGCATGAGTTGTTCAAAGCCAGTGGCAGCAGCATTGCATGCGTGATCGTGGAGCCAGTGGCGGGCAACATGAACCTCATCAAGCCCACCCGCGAGTTTTTGAATACATTGCGCGAGTTGTGCACTCAGCATGGCGCGGTATTGATTTTTGATGAGGTCATGACCGGATTCCGTGTAGGCCCACAGGGTGTGCAAGGTGTGTATGGCATTACTCCTGATTTGACTACACTGGGGAAAATCATCGGCGGTGGCATGCCAATGGGTGCGTTTGGAGGCCGTAAAGACATCATGGCCTGTATTGCACCTTTGGGATCTGTCTATCAGGCCGGTACCTTGAGCGGCAACCCGGTGGCTGTGGCGGCAGGCTTGACCACGATGTGTTTGTTGAAGCAAGACGGTTTTTACGAGAAGCTGGAAACCCAAACCCGCAAGTTGGTGGAAGCGTTTAACCAAGTGGCGTATGCCCACGGTGAAACCTTTTGCGCAGACAGCATTGGCGGCATGTTCGGTATTTATTTCAGCGAAAAAGTACCCAGCAGTTTTGCCGAGGTAAGCGCGTCCAACCGTGACCGTTTCAACAGGTTTTTCCATGCCATGCTGGATGCAGGCGTGTACCTCGCACCTTCGGCTTACGAGGCTGGGTTTGTGTCAGTGACGCACGATGATGTCGTGATCGAAGCCACCAAGGTGGCGATAGACAAAGCGTTTGCTGCAATTAAATAAAGCGTTGTTTTGAAAACAAAAAACCGCCTGAGTGATAAACAAAGGCGGTTTTTTCAATTCAGGTACAGCGGTTTAACAGATCAACAAGTACACCATGTAAAGTTGCAGGCCCAACTGCGCAAGGAAGAACGAGGCGCGCAAGAACACCTGGATAAAGGACGTGCCGCTGATGTGCACCACGCTTTGCGCAATACGCGCATACAATACATAGGCTGCCACAGCATTGATGGCTTCAACCTCACCCATCAAACCTGCCATGGCCACAATGCCCGCGAATACTGGAAAATTCTCCAGGCAGTTCAAATGCGCGCCTTTGGCCCGTTGAAGGAACATGGGGTCTGTGGACTCCTTGCCGCGCTCCCATGCATCAATCCGCTTCTGGCCCAACAGGGCTTGAGGCACGCGTGGTGAAACATAAATCAAGGCCAGAATCATGACCCAGCCTGCATAAAGTAATACGGTGGTGTAAGCGTTCACTGTTTTGTCTCCTTCTTGTATGGGGTTGTGTGATGCAAATTCACCGATGATTATGGGTGAAGGCACCTGCACTGACCATCATAAGTTCGGACAAAATCAGCCCTCTTTGGCTTTCTTGACCACCGCATACCTGTCCAGCGTTTTCTTTCTCGCGACATCGTGCTCAACCACGGGCCTGGGGTATGTTTCACCCAGAACCACCCCAGCCATTTGCAATTCGAAGGGTGGACATTCGGCGGGGTTGTGAATGTATTTGTTCGGCAGTTTGGCCAGTTCGGGACAATACTTGCGTATGAATTTGCCGTCCGCATCGAATTTCTCGGACTGGCTGTAGGGGTTGAAAATACGGAAGTAGGGTTGTGCATCGCACCCACTGCTGGCAGCCCATTGCCAGCCACCGTTGTTGGCTGACAGGTCAAAGTCGTTCAGATGTTCGGCAAAGTATTTCTCGCCCCAGCGCCAGTCAATGCCAAGGTCTTTGGTCAAAAAGCTGGCTGTCACCATGCGCAGGCGGTTGTGTTGAAACCCGGTTTGGTTCAATTGCCGTTGGGCGGCGTCCACCAAGGGGTAGCCGGTTTTGCCTTCGCACCAGGCCTTGAAAAGCTTTTTTGCTTTTTCATCGTCGTCCCATTGAATTTGATCGTATTCTGGCTTGAACGCTTTTTCGGCCGCATCAGGGCGGTGGTAAATGATCTGGAAATAAAAGTCGCGCCAAATCAATTCATTCAGCCAACCCATCGCACCTTCGCTGCCATCGAACTTAAACCGGTCATAGGCAGCTTTGGCCAGTCTGCGAATGGAGATGGTCCCAAATCGATTGTGCACACTCAGGTAGCTCACACCCTTCACGGCAGGGAAATCACGTGCCACTTTGTACTTGTCCATGCGGTTGAGAAAGTCCTCAAATGCATCCAGCGCGCCTTCCTCGCCGGGCTTGATCATCTCCAGCAAATTGGTGCGTTTAAAGCCCATGTCTTCCAGACCAGGTGCTTTCAGTCCGGAATCGTTGGCCAGAGAGGCCATTCTGGATTCGCTGGGGTAGGGCGTTAGATGGAACTCGTCCAGTTTTTTCAGGCAGGCATTTTTAAATGGCGTGAAGACGCTGAAAAAGTTGCCGGCTTGGGTCAGCACCTCGTCCTCTTCAAAAATGGCCTGGTCTTTGAAGCGGAACAATTCAACTCTCTTGTTTTGCAGGGATTTGCCCACGGTGATGTCCCGTTGAATCGCTGCAGGTTCATAGTCTTTGTTGGTGAACACAGCCTGCACACCCAGCTTTGCAGCCAGTGTCGGGATCGCTGTTTCGGCGTGGTCATAGACCAGATGCAGGTCCCCGCCAAAGCCTTGAAGCTTTGCTTTCAGCGCCATGCAGCTTTCCCAGATGAATTCCACGCGTCTGTCTGCCTTGTTGGCCAGCGCGTCCAGAATGGTTTTGTCAAAAACAAACACGCAATGCACTTGTTCGCAGTGCTTCAAGGCGTAGAACAGTGCGGCATTGTCGTGGGTTCGAAGGTCGCGCCGAAACCACATCAGGCCTTTGGTGTACTGGCCCGGCTTGGGTTGGGTGGACAGTGGGTGGTTTTCCAGAAGTGATGCAGACATGGGAACAACTTAAATTTGGGTTGGTCTGTGCGCTTTAAGGCGGATAGAGGAACGCCTACCCGCTTTTGCACAGTTAAAAGGCATTACAATTTTGGCATGAGCGAGACCGAAATTTCCACATCCACTGAATTTAGCTTGTCCGGTCAGTTGTTGATCGCCATGCCGAATATGCTCGACCCCAGTTTTGCCGGGTCCGTGGTGTATTTATGTGAGCACTCCGGCAAGGGCGCCATGGGGTTGGTCATCAACCGGCCCACCGACTTGGCCATCGAAAGTTTGCTGGAAAAAATCAATGTGGAAGTGGAAGGCTATATGCCAGCCCATTTCCCGGTGATGATGGGGGGGCCAGTGGCGTCAGAGCGTGGTTTTGTTTTGCACACCGAGCCTTTGAACTGGAATTCATCGCTGAAAGTGAACGATGAAATTTCCCTGACCACTTCTCGCGACATTCTTGAAGCCGTAGCCCGTGGCGAAGCACCAGGCAAGTGGTTGGTCACCCTGGGATACGCTGGATGGGGCGAGGGGCAGCTTGAAGAAGAGCTGGCTCAGAACGCATGGCTCACCGTGCCCGCCAATCATGAAATACTGTTCGACACGCCTTTGGAAGAGCGCTTTGCAAGCGCCTACGCCATGTTGGGTATTGACCCCGCCCTGATGAGCGGTGCTGCGGGGCATGCTTAATCAATGACCAAGCCCGTGCATTCGCCCAAACCGACACAGTACCTGGCGTTTGATTTTGGTTTGAAGCGAATTGGCGTTGCATTTGGTAATTCCCTGACCAAAACTGCCAGTGGTGTGTCCGTGGTTGAAGCGCAAAATGATGAGCAGCGGTTCGACAAAATTGAAAAGCTGATTAAAGAGTGGCAGCCAGAGGGCCTGGTGGTTGGGGTGCCTCGACAGGCCGATGGTGCCGACAATGAATTGACCGCACGTTGTGAGCGTTTCGCCCGTCAATTGGAGGGGCGTTTTTCCCTGCCATGTGCCCGGGTTGATGAGCGCTACACCAGTGCAATCATGGAAAGCTGTATGGGAGGCAAGGCCGCCCGCGAGAACAAAGGCCGAGTCGACATGGGCAGTGCCTGCCTGATTCTGGAACAATTCTTTCTGGAGGGACGATGAGCCTGCCAAACCCCGAAGCCCTGTACGCCCGCCTGCGTGATCAAATTGAAAAAGCCTTTCCCGACCGTTCCGAACTGGGACTGATTGGGGTGCACAGCGGAGGCGCCTGGATTGCCGAGCGACTGCATGTTGACCTGGGTTTCAGCTTGCCTTGCGGCTTTCTCGACAGTGCTTTTTATCGCGACGACTTTTCCGAACGGGGCTTGAAAGAGGCCCCCAAACCAGCCGAGGTGCCCTTTGAGGTTCAGGGCCGCACGATTTTGCTGGTGGATGACGTGTTGTACACAGGGCGAACCACAAGGGCGATTGTGAATCATTTGTTTGACTTTGGCCGACCTGCAAAAATTGAGTTGGCGGTATTGCTGGATCGTGGTGGCCGTGAATTACCGATTGATGCGCAGTATGTGGGCAAGCACCTGCCGCTGAAACCCAACGAAGCGTTTGTATTGACCCAAGATGATCAAGGTGCTTTCCGCCTGGAGCTGGAGGTAAAACCAAATTGAATAACCCTCAACTGAACGCCGCGGGTGAGCTGGTTCACCTGTTGAGCATTGAAGGGCTGCCCAAAGCGATGATTCTTCGCATTCTGGACACTGCTGAATCGTTTTTGTCGGTGACCGATCGTGAAGTGAAACAAGTGCCTTTGTTGCGCGGCAAGTCAGTGTTCAATGTGTTTTTTGAGAATTCCACCCGAACCCGCACCACGTTCGAGATTGCTGCCAAGCGCTTGTCAGCCGATGTCGTGAATTTGAACATTGGTTCTTCGTCGACCAGCAAGGGCGAGTCGCTGATCGACACCATCGACAATCTGGCGGCCATGTCGGCCGACATGTTTGTGATGCGGCATTCGGAAAGTGGTGCCCCTACCTTCATGGCACAGCACTTGAACCGTACCAGCGGTGGCACTATTCATGTGATCAACGCGGGTGATGGTCGGCATGCCCACCCCACACAAGCGCTGCTCGACATGTACACCATTCGCCACTACAAGCAAGACTTCACCAAGTTGCGCGTGGCCATTGTGGGCGATATTTTGCACAGCCGTGTTGCGCGTTCCGACATTCATGCCCTGACCACCCTGGGTTGCCCCGAGGTGCGTGCTGTTGGCCCAAGCACCTTGTTGCCCAGTCACCTGGATAACATGGGGGTGCGCGTTTACCACGACCTCGTAGAAGGCATCAAGGATTGCGATGTGATCATCATGCTGCGTTTGCAGAAGGAACGCATGACTGGTGCCCTGATTCCGTCGGCTCAAGAATATTTCAAGCACTTTGGGTTGACTGAAGAAAAACTGCGCCACGCCAAACCCGATGCCATCGTGATGCACCCCGGCCCCATGAACCGTGGCGTAGAAATTGATTCGGCTGTGGCCGACGGTCCGCAAAGCGTAATTCTGAATCAGGTGACATTCGGGATTGCCGTGCGTATGGCGGTGATGAGTATTCTGGCATCGTCCAGCAAAAGCGCTTAAATTGAACTACGAGGAAAGACAATGCGAGTCTTGATTTCTGGCGGACGAGTGATTGATCCCAGCATTGGCGCTGATGCAGTCATGGATGTTGCGGTGGCTGCTGGACGCGTGGTGGCGGTGGCCCCCAAGGGCGAAATGCCTGCCGACTTCGCGCCGAGTAAAACTATCGATGCCACTGGCCTTTGGGTGCTGCCCGGGCTTGTGGATTTGTCGGCGCGCCTGCGCGAACCAGGCTATGAATACCGCGCCACCCTTGAAAGTGAAATGGAAGCAGCCATGGCTGGCGGTATTACATCACTGGTGTGCCCACCCGACACAGAACCCGTGCTGGACGAGCCTGGCTTGATCGAGATGTTGAAGTTCAAGGCACGCCAGTTGAACCTGGCCAAGGTGTACCCGCTGGGCGCCCTGACCACGGGTTTGAATGGCGAAACGCTGACTGAAATGGCCGAACTGACCGAGGCAGGTTGCGTGGGCTTTAGCCAGGCTGAATCGCCCATTCGCGATTTGCGTGTGTTGCTGCAAGCCATGAAGTATGCCCGTAACTTTGGTTTCACCGTGTTTTTGCGGCCCACTGAGCCCAACTTCAGCAAGGGCGGCGTGGCCCATGCCGGTGCTTATGCTTCACGCATGGGTTTGAGCGGCATTCCGGTGATGGCTGAAACCATTGCACTGCAGGCCTACTTTGAGTTGGTTCGTTCAACAGGTACTCGCATGCATATCTGCCGCATCAGTTCGGCCAAGGGCATTGAACTGGTTCGACAAGCCAAAGCCGAAGGTTTGCCTGTGACTTGCGATGTGGCAATCCACCACGTGCATTTAACCGACCTGGACATTGGTTTCTTCGACCCCAACGCCCACCTGATCCCGCCCTTGCGCGAGCAGCGCGACCGCGACGCTATTCGTGCCGGTTTGCTGGATGGCACCATTGATGCGATTTGCTCGGACCATACCCCGGTAGACGACGATGCCAAGTTGTTGCCTTTTGCGGAGAGCGAGGCGGGCGCGACCGGGCTGGAGTTGTTGTTGACTTTGACCGTGAAGTGGATGCGTGAGCAGAACGTGCCCCCCTCACGAATTGTCGAATTGTTGTGTGGCAACCCCGCCGACATTATCAAGGTTCAAGCGGGCAGTTTGCGCACTGGTATGCCGGCCGATCTGTGCCTGTTCAACCCGGAAGTCGATTGGGTGGTGGGCGAGGCCAGTTTGATCAGCCAGGGCAAGCACACGCCGTTCAATGGTTTTCCCATGCAGGGCAAAGTGCAACTGACCATGGTGAATGGCAACGTGGGCTACAGTAGCCTTGAAAAAAGCAAAATGAAAGTGCTTGCTGCTTAAGGTTCACAACATGCGCAAAGCCTGGATGTTGATTCGCCTGATTGCTCACTTGCTCTATGGCTTTGTCGTGGCGTTGGTGTTTTGGCCCTTGTTCAGCAAAGCTTTGAAAGAGGCCATTGAAAAGCGTTGGGCCCGCCAGTTGCTGGGTATTTTGAATGTGAAGGTAAAGGTGGTGTATGAATCGCCTGAATCGAATTACGCCATTCACAAGCCTTGCCTGCTTTACAGCACGCACGTGTCCTGGTTGGATATTTTCGCGTTCAACAGCATTCACCCGGTGACGTTCATTGCCAAATCTGAAATATCAAAATGGCCCATTGGTGGTTTGCTGGCCAAGCGCAGTGGCACGCTTTTTATTGAGCGCGGCAAGCGACATGCTGTTCGCGACGTAATTCATGCCGCCGTCAAGGTGTTGGGCACTGGGCGTTGCGTGGCTGTGTTTCCGGAAGGCACAACCGGGCCTGGAAATGCGCCCCTGCATTTTCACAGCAACTTTGTACAACCTGCGATACAGGCCAAGGTGCCCTTGGTACCAGTCAGCTTGCAATACTTCACCCCTGATGGAAAGTTTTCTGCGCAGCCTGCTTTTATCGGCGAACAAACCTTGCTTGAGAACATTCAGGTGTTGTTGGGCAGCAAAACCGGGTTTGTAGTTCAGCTTTATATTCACGCACCGGTCGATACACACGGGCGCACACGGCATGAACTCAGCGACGAAGCACACGAGAAAATCCGTGTGTTATGTGCTCAAACGAGCGGAGCGACCTGAATTCAGGGAATGGTGGGCAAGGGCGGTTCTACCGCATCCACTTGAATGATCGCTTCATCTTCCAGACGAAGTGCGGTCAGCTGACCACCCCATACGCAGCCTGTGTCGAGGCAATAACCAGCTTTGTTTTTCAGTTGCCCCAACGTGGACCAATGCCCGAAAACAATGGGCCCCTCGCCTGAAAACCCTCGTTCGAGCTCAAACCATGGTTTCAGTTCTGGAGGTGCATCGGCAGGTTCCAGTTTGTATTTGAAGTCGATTTTGCCGTCGTCGCGCATCATGCGCATGCGGGTAAACACGTTCACGATCAGCCGCAGGCGATCAAATCCCTCCAGCGACTGTTCCCAACGGTTGGGTTTGTTGCCGTAAAGTTCAGCCATGAAAGCCTGCCAGTCTGGACCAGACAACACCTGCCGTACCTCATCGGACAAGGCCAAGGCATCGTCGAAACTCCATTGCGGCAACAGGCCTGCGTGGGTCAGTAGGGCGCCGTTTAAAGTGTTGTCGACGACAGGCAAGCGAAGGGCCAAGGGTTGGCCACGCAGCCAGTCCACCAGTTCTTCGCCATCTGGTGCGTTAACCACTTCGGCAATGGTGTCGCTTTCATGGCTGCGGCCACTGTTGCACCAAAGTGCCAGCAGATGCAAATCATGGTTGCCCAGCACGGTGTGGGCATTCTCTCCCAGGTTTTTGATGAATCTCAGGGTGTCCAGAGACCTTGGGCCTCGATTGACCAGATCGCCGGCAAACCACAGCGTGTCGTTTTTAGGGTTGAACCGGATTTTATCCAGTAGCGTCAATAAGGAATCCAGACAACCCTGAACGTCGCCAATCACATAGTTGGCCATATTGAAAACAAACCAAAACAACGAAAGTAGTATTATGCCTTGAGTCTATGTATTCAACGCGTGGAGTTGGATCAGGCCCTTGCGTTCTCAACCTTCTATTTTGACTATTTCGGGTATTCAACCATGAGCATCTCCTCCTCTATTTTCAAAGCCTATGACATTCGCGGCATTGTGGACGACACCTTGACCGAAGAAGCTGCCTATTGCGTGGGGCGTGCTTTGGGGCAGTTGGCCTTGAGTCGCGGCAAAAATGAGGCGGTGGTGGGGCGAGATGGGCGTTTGAGTGGCCCACGCCTGTGTGGCGCACTGGCCGATGGTTTTCGGGATGCGGGCGTGAATGTGGTGGATGTGGGCATGGTGGCAACCCCACTGGTTTATTTTGCAACCTTCTTGCTGGGCAATGGCACCGGTGTGCAAGTGACCGGCAGCCACAACCCCCCGCAGTACAACGGCCTGAAAATGATGGTGGCTGGTGAAACCTTGTACGGCGATACCATTCAGGGACTGTTGAAATGGATTCAAACCGAGAAGCCCGTGCGTGGCGTAGTACCTGGCGTACAGCGCGGTGGCTACCGTGAACTGAATGTGTGGCCTGATTATTTGAGCAATATTCTGGGGCACATCAAACTGGCACGTCCCATGAAAATTGCCGTCGATTGTGGCAATGGTGTAGCGGGTGCATTTGCAAAAACACTCTATGAAGCTTTGGGCTGTGAGGTGACAGAGCTGTTTTGTGAGGTGGATGGCAATTTCCCCAATCACCATCCTGACCCTGCTCATCCAGAGAACCTGCAAGACCTGATTGCTTGCGTGAAAAACGGCGATGCTGAAATTGGTTTGGCCTTTGACGGCGATGGCGACCGCCTGGGCGTTGTGACCAAAGACGGTGAAATTATTTATCCCGACCGCCAGTTGATTTTGTTCGCGCGTGATGTGATTGCGCGTAACCCTGGCGCCATGGTGATTTATGACGTGAAGTGCACACGCCATGTGGCCAAGGCTGTAAAAGCTGCAGGTGGTGAGCCACTGATGTGGAAGACCGGCCATTCATTGATCAAGGCCAAGTTGAAGGAAACCGGTGCCCCACTGGCCGGCGAGATGAGCGGCCATGTGTTTTTCAAGGAACGCTGGTTCGGTTTTGACGATGGTTTGTACGCCGGCGTGCGTTTGCTGGAGATTTTGTCGCGCAGCGGCGACCCCAGCGCTGAACTGAATGCTTTGCCCAATTCATCGAGCACACCCGAATTGCAGTTGCAAACAGCTGAAGGTGTGAACTTTGACATTGTGAAACGTTTGCAGGCCGAGGGTAAGTTTCCAAGTTCGGAATCGGTCAATACCATTGATGGTGTGCGGGCCGAATATGCCGACGGTTTCGGGCTCGCGCGTCCGTCCAACACTACACCGGTCGTGGTGATGCGTTTTGAAGCCGACAGTGATGCTGCGCTGGCCCGTATTCAAGGCGAGTTCAAGGCTGCCATTTTGGCGGTGGCACCCGATGTGAAGTTGCCGTTTTAAATGACCCGCGAAACAGACCTTGAGGTTATTGAAGCCACCCGCCGCTGGGTAGAGCAAGTGGTGGTGGCTTTTAATTTGTGTCCCTTCGCCAAACGCGAACTGGTGAAAGATCGCGTACGTTTTGTGGTGAGCAAGGCCAGGGATGAAGCCACACTGCTGGACGAACTGGCCCATGAGCTGGCTTTGTTGAATGTGGACGGTTCAATAGAAACAACACTGCTGATTCACCCGCAAGTTCTGCAGGATTTTTACCAGTACAACGATTTTCTGACGGCTGCTGATGAGTTGCTGGTCGACATGAACCTGGAAGGCGTTTACCAGGTGGCCAGTTTTCACCCTGATTATCAGTTTGGTGGTACAGATCCCGGCGATGTTGAAAACTACACCAACCGTTCGCCTTACCCCATGTTGCACCTGCTGCGCGAAGACAGTTTAAGCGAGGCCATCGACAATTATCCCGACGTGGATTTGATCCCCGAGCGCAATATTGATTGCATGAATGAGCAGGGTCTTGAAAAGATGCAGGCATTGTTGACTGCATGTTTGAAAGGTGCGGGCGGGAAATAAACAACAGGGTGTTAAAAAGAAAACAACACCCTGCTTGAATTGGGTGTTTTGCTCTAATTGTTTCTTTGGCTTACAGGCGTTCACCGGAAAACAAAGCGGCGATTATATTTCGCAGTTTTTTGAATTTTCCTTCTAGTCAAAAACCTTGGATGTAACTCTGGAGTTTCGAGGAAAGCCTCGAAAAATGGACTTGCAGGTCAAACGGACTGCTTGCAAACTAAGGGCTCACATCCCTCCTCCTTTGCTTCTGAGGTTTGCCCGATTAACCATATCGGGCATTTTTTTTGCCCTTTTTCTGGGCACACTTTCCCAATTCAAGTAGCATTGCGCCTGTAGCAAACAAGCGAAATTGCCGTGGCCACATACACCGTCAAAGAGATGTTTTATACCCTGCAGGGCGAAGGTGCCCAGGCAGGCCGGGCGGCTGTGTTCTGTCGGTTTTCCGGTTGCAATTTGTGGACTGGACGCGAGGAAGACAGGGCCACGGCCGTGTGCAAATTCTGCGACACCGATTTTGTGGGCACCGATGGCGTGGGCGGTGGCAAATTCAAGGACGCCGTTACGCTGGCCAGGGCCATCGCAGAGACCTATCTGGGTGGGCAAGGCACAGCGAAGCCCTATGTGGTATTTACCGGTGGCGAGCCCACCTTGCAACTTGACACTGCTTTGATTGACGCTGTGCACGCGAATGGGTTTGAAATTGCCATCGAGACCAATGGTACCTTGCCTGTACCTTTGGGTGTGGACTGGATTTGCGTCAGTCCCAAGTTTGGCAGCGAACTGGTGCAAACCAGCGGCAATGAATTAAAGGTAGTCGTTCCGCAATTGGGGCAGGATTTGAATGCCTTAGGTCGATTGCAGTTTGATCACTATTTTGTGCAAGCCATGGACGACTCCGATCCCCAGAAAAAGACGAGAAACATGCAGGTGGCCATACAAACCTGTTTGGACAAACCCCAGTGGCGTTTGAGTGTACAAACCCACAAAGTAATTGGAATGCCATGAAAGTTTTCAAACAATTCACCTTCGATGTAGCGCACCAGTTACCCGATTGGCCGGGTTTGCACGGCCACAGCTACACTGCCGAGGTGTGGTTTGAAGGTCCTGCCACGGATGGCTATGTGGTGCCTGAAAGTCTTTTGACCCAACATGTGGGGGCGGTGCACAAGCGGCTTGATCATTCTTATTTGAACGAGTTGATTGAGCTGCCCACTTCAGAAAACATTGCCCGCTGGATTTGGGATCAACTTCGCCCGGTGGGGCCCTTGATCAAAGTGAAAGTATTTCGCGGGTCGATCGGGTTTGGGGTTGAGTTTGATCTTGAGGATGCGAAGGCGGAAGGCCGGGCCTGAGGCTGCGGTTTCTGGCCAACTCGGCGTGGGTTCCTTGTGTTGCACTGGACTGGTGACTTGGGAGCTGAACTTGAAGGGTCACCGCTGCCCGAAAACTTGGCATTTCGGCTTGTCGTCTTGAGCCTGCACTAAGCCAAGCCCTCCAAAAGTAACGGTCGGGTCTTGGCTTTCGCGCCAGGGCGCGATCGTTAGTCTCTGGGCGCCAAGCCGGCAAGTTTTCTGACTGGTCATCGTGCGACCCATTGCAAGTTCAGCTCCGAGTCACCGCTGGCGCAACGCCCATTCGGCGGCGGTGTTTCGATCGCCTCGCCTTCAAGAAAACCTGCCCTTGCGTGCCGAGCAGAGCCGGTGTTGCCCAGCATGGGCGACAGAGAACGAACCCGACCCGCAGTTTAGGAGGGTCGTTCTCAGGCATCGCAAGGCTCAGCAAGGGAGAAACAGGTTTTCTGGCGAAAGATCGGAACCCAAGCCAATTGGGCGATTAAGAGGCTACGAGAGATCGGAGCCCAAGCTGATCGGGCAGTTAACCGGCAGAAGAGAGATCGCAACCCTAGCTGTCACGCCAGAATTTTCTTGGCCTTGTCGCTTGTAATTTGCTGGGCCCATACAAATTGGCGTGAATCATCCGCCGTCATCGGTCGAGCCAGGCCAAAACCTTGCAGCTCAAGCACACCCGACTCAATCAGGAAATCACGTTGCTCGGCGGTTTCAACGCCTTCAGCGACTACTCCCAAGCCCAGTGCCTGAGCCATTGCCAACACAGTGCGAGACAGAATTACACTGTCTGTTTTGTTGGGCAGGTTGCTGACAAATGATCGATCAAGCTTGATCGACTGAACCGGCATTCTGTGCAGTGTGGCCAGTGAGGAATATCCCGTGCCGAAGTCGTCGATCGACAGGGATACTCCCAACTCATGTAAACGGTTCAGGTCGTGCAGCACCGTTTCCTGATTCTGCATCAACACGGTTTCAGTCAACTCAAGTTCCAGCAGCCTGGGGGGCAATGCTGTTAGTTTAAGTACCTTTTCGACTGTGTCACAGAGTTTGCCATCCAGCAACTGAATTCCCGATACATTCACTGAAACGCTAATTGGATTCTTCAGTTTCTTGTTGGTGTCTTTCAGCCATTTGCAGGCCTTGCGCATCACCTGCTCACCCATCGGGATGATTAAACCGGTTTCCTCGGCAATCGGAATGAACTGGGCCGGTGGAATCAATTCACCTGTGCGGGAACGCATCCGTGCCAGCGCTTCAACCGAACAAATGGAACCATTGGCGTTAAAGCGCGGCTGATAATGCAATTCGATTCGATCGTGCAAAATTGCATCATGTAGATCATTCTCAAGATCCACTTTGGTTTGCAGGGTTGCACTCATGTTGGCGTGGAATACGCGCACCGTATTTTTGCCGGCTTGTTTGGCCTGGTACATCGCAATATCGGCATGTTTCAGCAGGCCTTCCACATCGGTGGCGTCGGTGGGAAACAGGGCCACGCCGACCGAGGCACCCACATAAATTTTCTTTTCACCCAACTCAAACGGTTTTTTGCTGACTGCGTCCACGACCTTTCGGCCCACATTGAATGCGGTTTCCTGGTCGGCAATGTAGGGCAGGGTAATGACAAACTCATCGCCTGACAAACGGGCAACGATGTCTGAACTGCGCACCACGCTGCGCAGCCGTTTGGACACGGCGATCAGCAAGTCATCGCCGCGGTCATGCCCAAGCGTGTCATTCACCGCCTTAAAGCCATCCAGGTCGATAAACAGCAAGCCCAGCTTGAAATCCTGAACCTGGTCATTGCCCAGTAGTTCTTGCAAAGTTTGCGACAGGGCCAAACGATTGGGCAGACCCGTCAATGGATCATGCGTGGCCTGATGCCGCATTTTGCTTTCATTGCGTTTAATGGAGCTGATGTCGGTGAAGAAAATCGAAATCAGTTCATCGCTTGGGTAGGCTTTCACTTGGTACCACATTTCGTTGGCAGGGTCCTGCCACTGGAATGTTTCAGGTTGCATGCTGCCTTTGGCCTGATTCACATACTTGAACAAAGGCGTTTTCTTCAAGTGGGGGGCACGTTCCCACACCATGCGACCCAGCAACAATGGCGCAGTTTTACCCAGAAGTTCAGCACCTTTTTCATTGAGGTAATTCACATAGCCATTCATGTCGATGGCGAAAAACGCATCATCCATCGATTCAAGAATGTTGTTGATGCGTTCTTCACTTTTTAACAACGCTTCTTCAAGATGAATATTGCTTGAGCGCCCAATCAGCAGTATGTCTGCGCCGATGCAGGCCGCCGTCCAGTCGAAGTACACCACATCGTTGAATGTGTTGCGCAGGCGGAAGGAGCCGTCGGTAGAGCCTGTCTGGTATTTTACCTGGTCGAGCAGTCGCTTGAATTGACCCACATCGGTGCGAAACACCAGGTTGGACGCGTCCAGGTTTTCCAGTTGTTCGCTGCTTTGTCCCAAAAACTCTTCCAGTGAGGGGCTCAGTTTCTTGATGCGCCCCTTGTCATCGACATTTAGCAACACACTGTTGGGAATTTTTTTGTCGATGCTGTCGGAGAAATCGGAGCGTTGTTCCGGTGTATTGACCGCAGACACGGCGGGTGTGGACAGTTGGGTGTTTTTTGCGTCGTGTTCCTGAATCACTCCAAACTCGCCGTGCGCCAGCATTTGTAAACGCAACCACTGCGAGTTGACTTTGACATGACCTGTCCAGCCTTGTTGCCGGTGCAATGCATTTGAAAGAGCGCGATAAATGGCCATGCCGTAGCGATTCACAATCAGTTCACTGCCCGATTTGAATCCCAGCTCTTGTCGGAATAATTTGCTGGCTGCGATGAGGCTTAATTCCTCGTTAACATGACCCAGCAGGGCATAACGCGAGGTGCCGCTGTCCAGTAGCTCATTGATCAGCGGATCATCAAGAACATTGCTCAGGCTCATACATCGAACCTCGAGAGCCGTTTTTCCATTTCGCGCATCAACTCATCGGAGCGCAATATGGTTTGTACCGTGCTGGCCAACGTTCGGAAAGCGCTTTCCGTGCGCGCTTGCATCCCTTCCATGGCACCCAGCACTTCCCAACCCTGACGTTGATTGCCATGACCATTTTCTACCCACTGATGTGTGGCACGGTCAATGGATACCAACTGGTTCTCAATGGCGCTCAAGCCGCTTTTCAGCACATCCATCCGGGCCATGAAGCCGTTGGTGCGTTCGTTCAGATTGTCCAGCGTACCCAAGGTCGCTTGCACCTGCTGTGCTACAGCAGGAGACAGTTCTTTTTGAAACTCCTTGTGCAGGGCCTGCATCTGTTGACTGGAATCAAAAGCCTGTTTGCTGATGCGTTGTAATTGTTCCAGGGATTGGTTCAGTTCATTGAGCAGATCAAAACTGTCTTCGGTGACTTTCTTGGACAGCTCAGCAGTGCTTTGTCCCATGCGGGTTTGGTTGCCCAGGCTTTGAACGAAATCGCGCAGCTTTTTGGAAGCCTGTGAGCTGTCTTCCATTTGTTGTGTATTGCCTGCGCCCAGTTCTTTCGCAATTTGCGAAAGCTCTCGAATGTCTGTCCGAAGCATTTTGAATGCTGCGACGACAAAAGCCATGTTGTCTGCATAATCGTTGAAGACCTGCCCCATCGGGGACATGCGACCATGCTCATCGGTTTGTGCGCGTACCCGCAGGTTAATACCCTTTTCCTTGTCCAGATAGGCTAACAGTTTGGCGCCTTCTTCTGCGGCCAAAGCATGTTGGCGAAGCGTTTGCGCGATGACTGAGAGCAGCAATACAGCCACAGCCACGTAAAAGCCGTGAAGAGCCACTGCGGGCATGCCCGAAAATGGACCGCGGAAGATATAGCATTCAAAACCCGCCTGCTGCAGCATGTCGAACACAATGTGATGGATCACGATAAACAAGCCCATGCTGAGCAAGGGGCGAGTGTCCCGGTAAGCCAGCATCACTGGCAACAACATGAAAAAGCTGAAGTGATACTCAAGCAGTCCGCGTGCCAGGTGCACGTGCAGTGCGCCCATGCCCACCAGCAGTGCGGCGTTGATGTGCATGGTCAAAGGCTGTCCCGCGTGCCAGCGTGTAATCGCCAGGCTGCTCAGAAAAAGCGGAATTCCCCAGCCCAGCGCTTGGGCCAAATTGTTGTAGGCCAGCCCTTCGAGGGTGGCAAACACCAGGCAGGCAAAACTGACGATCACGCACAGCCAGTCGGCGTTGATCCGGATTGAGGCAAAGTCAGTGGCGTTGGGCGCTGCGCCGGACAGTTTGCTTAGAAAAGTAAAGAAGCCGTGGGAGGGTAGCTGCACCGGAGCGTGGGAAGCTTGTTGGTTCAGGGCCGAGTGCTGGGCGTGCATGGTGAATTCTCGAATGTAACTTTGTCCAAATGTTAAATTCGAGAATACTGGAAGTCATTTGTAATCAATCACCTGAATAGAGTGGATTTTCACCCCTTCAGAATCGTTCTTCGGGTGTCAGCAAACGCCACTGGCCCACCGGCAGGTCGCCCAGCATCACTCGACCAATCCGGACACGTTTCAAGCCCACCACTTTCAGGCCGACGATTTCACACATTCGGCGAATTTGCCGCTTTTTGCCTTCGTTCAAAATGAAGCGAAGCTGGTCCTCGTTTTGCCAACTGACGCGTGCGGGTTTGAGAGCTTCGCCGTCAAGGCTAAGGCCATAACGCAGCATTTCAAGTCCACGATCAGTCAGTTCACCTTCGACTCGCACCAGGTACTCTTTTTCCACGGTGCTGTTGGCATCGATCAATTGTTTGGCGATTCGTCCATCTTGGGTCAACACCAACAAGCCAGTGGAGTCGATGTCAAGTCGCCCTGCTGGTGCAAGGCCTTTGAGCATGGCGGGCTGAAATGGAGTCGATGTTTTCCGGTCGGCCTGATTCTCAAGGCTTAAGCATTCCATGGCGGCTTTGTACCGGCCCTCGGGTTGCCCTGAAACCACACCGATTGGCTTGTGGTAAAGAATGGTGACCTGCTTGCCGAGTACATTTTTTGCGCGTGCATCCAGGTCAATCGTGACAGTGGGCAGCACCTTGGCCCCCAGCTCGTCAACCACTTTTCCATTGACGCGCACCCAACCGTTTTCAATCAGGTAATCTGCTTCGCGGCGCGAACAAAGACCTTTCGCAGCCATGATTTTGCTAAGGCGTTGTGGTTCAAACGGGTCGAGCATGTCCAGTGTGTTTGTGCCGGTGACCTTGCTGCGGCGAGGCCGTGCAGCACCGGCAGCCGGGGCCACAGGGGCGCTGCGCATGGCTGCACGGTTGCGGTCGGGCTTGGCGGCAGGTTTTGTCAGGGTAGTTGCTGCTTTGCCTGTTGCGCTGCCGGGCCTGCCACGTCCCGCTGCTGCTGGTTTGGCGGGGGTGGCTGTTTTGTTGCGGTTACTGGGGCGTGCCGGTGGACCGGAACGCCCTGAGTCGCCAGTGCGGCCTGCACTACTGTTGCGGCCTGCGGGTTTTTTCATGATTTCACGGTGTCCTTGTGCATTGAGGCCGTATTGTAGGTGAAATCAATGGCTTAGGCTATGTCCTCTGCAGGTCGGGTGGCAACAGTTTGTACAGCACCGGCGTCACCAGGCGACCGATGAAGGTTGAAGAAATCAGGCCGCCAATAATGACCCAAGCCATGGGCGAGTAGAGCCCGCCACCCTGCAAGGCCAGAGGCAGCAAGCCACCCACGGCAGTGGCGCTGGTCAGCAAAATCGGCAGGAAACGGATTCGACCTGCTTCTTCAATGGACTCATCAAGACCCTTGCCCTCTTCGCGCAACTGGTTGGTGAAGTCCACCAGCAAAATCGAGTTCTTGATTTCAATGCCGATCAGCGCAATGAAGCCAATCATCGCGGTGAAACTGAGTGAGTTCCCGGTGAGGAACAGCATGACCATCCCACCGGTAACACCCAATGGAATCACGAACAGCACAATCAGTGTGCTTTTAAAGCTGCCAAATTCCAGCACAAGAATAGCCAGAATGCCGAATATGGTAATCAGGATCGCGGTGCCAAATCCGGCAAAGCTTTCCTGTCGGCTCTTCACTTCGCCAGCCATTTTGTAACGGTAACCCGTGGGCAAGCCCATCTCGTCGATCTGCTTGGCAATTTCATTGCTGACCTTTTCCGTGTTGTACCCGGTGCGGGTGTAGGCAGTCAGCAAAACAGCACGCTCGCGGTCAAAGCGGTAAATGCTGTTCAGGTTGTCATCGAGTTCAAGCGTGGTGAGTTGAGTCAGTGGCACGGCTTGTCCGGTGCGTGAAATCACATGAAAGTCGTCGAGCGCACTCAAGCTGCTGCGTACACCTGCAGGGCCACGCACGCTGATTGTGTATGCGTCGCCGTTGCTCTGGCGAATTTCACCTGCAAATGCGCCTGCAATCGCCAACCGCACTGCCTGGTCCAGCTCGGCCGAATTCACGCCCAGCAAACCTGCTTTTTCAAAATTCACTTTTAATCGAAGGTCACTGCGCCCGGTACGCTGAGGGTTGTCCACGTTTTGCGTACCAGGGTGGGCCAGCATGATGCGCTCCACCTGTGCGGACAATTCGCGCAGAGTCTCAATTTCGGGCCCAACCAAGCGAATGCCAATCGGCGCATCGATGGGCGGTCCATTTTCAAACTCGCGTACGATCAGGTTGGCCCCTGCAATTGTTTTCAATTCGTTGCGAATGTTGTCGAGCAGCTTCGGCGTGTCGTCGTTGTACTCCTTGAGTTGCACGAAAAGCTCACCCACATTCGATTGTTTGTCTTGTTGGAACACGTTGTAATAAATTTGTGGATTGCCTTCACCCACGGTGGCCATGACCGCGGTAATCTCGCCGAATTCACTGAGTTTGTTCTCCACCTGTTTCACCACAGAGTCGGTGGCGGTCAAGCTGGAGCCTGGAGGCAAACCTACCTCGATGACAAACTGCGGTGTATTGGCTTTGGGGAACAGCGACATGCCCATGAGTGGCGCCAAACCCAGGCTGGCCACGAACAACACCAGCGATGCAGCCACCACGGTTTTTGGGGTTTGCAAAGCGCGGTGCAGCAGCGGGGTGTAAATTTTGTCGATTAGCCCCATGAGTTTCTGAAGCACGATATTGCCGTGTTCGTTTTCTTCTTTTTTCAGCACACGACTGGCCAAAAACGGAATGATGGTCAAAGCAACAAACAGCGATGCAATCACTGTAAACACCACAGCCACGGGCAGTGAACGAATGAATTTCCCAGCGTTGTCTGGAAGCATCAAGAGGGGCAGGAAGGCGAACAGCAAAGTTGCGGTACAGCCCAAAACAGCCAGCGAAATTTGCTTGGTGGCCAAACGTGCAGCATCGATGCGGTTGTAGCCCATGCGCAGGTAACGTGAAATGTTTTCAATCACCACGATTGAATCATCGACCAACAGGCCCAAGGCAACCACCAGACCTGCAATGGAAAGCTGGTTCAGCGAAAAGCCTGCATAGTACAAACAGGCCAAGCCTGTGAGCAGCGAAAGCGGTACGCTGACCATCACAATACCCGAGGCCCGCAAACCCAAAGGCAAGAGCGTAATCAGCACCAGCGTGACAGCCAGGGCAAAGTCAAAGGTCAGGCGATCAATCCGCTTCTCCACGTTTTTGTACTGCTCAAATCCGCGTTCGAGTTTGATGTTCGGGGGCAGCGTTTTCTCGAACTCGTCCGCGGTCTCCTGCAAGGCTTTCTGGGTCACAAAAATATTGCGTTCATCTTTCTGGTTGGCTGTGACAAACACCGCACGCTGACCATTGAATCGGGCCATCACCTCCTGGTTTTCATAGTCCCATTGCACATCGGCCACATCGCCCACTCGAATCAAGCGACCGCCCAGATCACCACCTGTGCCTGTGCCCGCAATCACCGTGTTTCTGATTTCTTCAACGCTACGGTACTGACCGGAAGTTTGCACGTTCAAACGACGTGCGCCTTCTTCAACGGGGCCCCCGGGGATATTCAGTGATTCACCCTGAATAACACGCGCTACATCGGCGGCTTGTATGCCCAACTCCGCCAGCTTTTTAAAGTTCAGGCTGACCCGCACTTGTTGCTCTGGGTAGGCCCAGCTTTCGCTTTCACGCACCGATGAAATGCGCTCGAACGCCTCGGAAAGGTCTTCAGCATAATTGGCCAAATCAGCATAGCTCGCTGTTTCCGACACCAGTGAGTACTGAATGATGTTGGTGAAGCCAGGGTTGATTCGTTCAATTTCCAGTTTTTGTATGCCCGCAGGTAGCTGGTCTCGAATGCTGTTGAGTTCCCGGTTTACTTCATCGAACTTTTTATCAACATCGACTTCCGCATCGAAACGCACAAATACCACACCGCCGCTGTTACGGGATGTTGAAAGCATTTCTTTCAGGTCATCCAGGCTGCGCAGTGCATCTTCAATTGGCTTGGCCACCTGTTGTTCCATCTCGCGTGGGTCAGCGCCCGGATAGATGACATTGATGCGGAATGCGCTGATGTCGAAGTAGGGGTCTTCGGTTCTGGGAATGTTTTGATACGCGCTGATACCGATGGCCGTCAGAAGGAAAAAGATCACCAGCGTGAACTGGTAATTCTTGATGGAAAAGTCCGAGAGTTTCATCTGGATTACTCCTGAACTTTCACGGTTTCACCGTCTTGGAGGTAGGCGGCGCCTGTGCTTACCACGCGTGTGCCTTCAGCCAGTTGGTCGACCAATGCAATTCGGTCGCCTTGTATAAAGGCCACAGCCACAGTTTGACGTTTCACGGTGTTGTCAGTTTGTACTGTGTAAATCCAGGCTGCCTTGTTGTCGCCTTCCACGACGGCTTCAATCGGTACGTAGCTGCGAGTTCCATTGAAATTGTTGGGCTCGATGTGGGTACGACCTTGCATACCGGACAGCAGGTTGAGGTTTTCATGCGCACTGGTATTGACCTCAACCAGTACCCCGTAGGTGCCTGTGGCCGGGTCTGCAGCCTGACTAAGTTCAATCACCTTGCCGGGCCACTTCACGCCCGGCAGGGCATCGAATTGCACTTCAGCTTTTGCGCCGAGCTGGATGTGAACCGCTTGCCTGTCTGCAAGGCTTGCTTTCATGACAAAGCCACTGCTTTTACTGCCGAGCAGCAAGATCGGCTGCCCGGGAGATACGACCTCACCAGTTTGCGCAAAACGCTTGAGCACAACACCATTGGCCTGGGCTTGAATTTCTGCAGTTTGGCTTGCAAATTGAGCTTGACTCAATTGTGCGCGTGCCGCTTGTGCGGCAGTTTCAAGGTTGTAGAGCTGTACTTTTGAAATCACTTCCTGTTCACGCAATAATTTGCCACGTTGCAAATCGCGTTGGGCTTTCTCAAAACCTGCGCTGGCTTGGCTCACAGCTGCGTTGACGTCTTGTTTGTTCAGCGAAGCCAGCCGCTGGCCTTTCTCCACGGTTTCGCCTTCACGCACATTGATGCGTTCGATCACGCCACCCACTTTGAAACTCAACCGTGTTTCATCCCGAAAGGCGCCAATGCCAGGTACTTCAATCAAGCTGGCTGCAGGGCCGCTCTGTACGGCTTCGGTTTTCACCAAACGGTATTCCACCGGGGGTGCTTCCTCAGGAGTCGCCGGGCCACAGGCTGCCAGCACCAATAGGGAGAGGGTTGATAAAACGAGTGCGGGTTTCATGGTTGAGCTCCTTCCTGTGGGCTTGGCTCGGGAATGTTTCGGTTGTTGTACTGCCAGACTGCATGGTCGATTCGGGCCTGATACACGGCAGTGACCAAGCCCAAACGTGCACGTGTTGCATTTTGTTCGGCACTTAAAAATTCAACTTGGGTCGTTTCGCCGGCATCGCGTTTGCGTTCATTGATCCGCAGGCTTTCTTCTGAGGCGGCTTGTTGGGCCATGCGCGCCTGGATGCTGTCCAGCGACACCAGCAGGTTTTCCCTGGATTGAAGTTTGGCCAGTTGCAGCTGCCGGTTCACTTGTCGCGCACGTGCTTCCAGAGCCTGCACCTGCGCTTGGTTGCGCGCCACTTCACTGCTGCGAATTCCGGCGTCTGCGAGGGTCCAGTTCAACACCACCGATGCACTGGCAAATCCGGTGTTTGGGCCAGTGTTGTAGTCGCGTCCCTGGTAGCCGCCTTCAATTGAGTAGCCCAATGTTGGTTTGTAAGTTGCACGACTGGCATCCAGTTGGGCGCGTTGGGCGGCCAGGCTTCGCTCAAGCCGGGTGAGGGCGGGCGCTGCTGTGTTGCCCAGTGTTTTTGGTGTGAGTTGGTCCAGCAATGTTTGAATGGCACCTGGGCTAAGGTCTTCTTGTGGAAGTTCTACCGGGCTGTCGTTGGGTGCATAGCGCAGCAGGTTGAAATATTCTTTGGCCAGCAAGGCCTGCGTTTGAGCCTGGCGCAAGGCCACTTGGACCTCAAGGGATTCGGCTTCGGCACGCTTGGGTGCGTCCAATGTCGTTTCCCCAGCCTTGTAAAGCACTGTGTTGATACGCTCGTTCTCTTTCAGTGTTCGCAGACTGGCCTCAAGAATCGAGATTCGGGCTTTGGCTTGTGCATATTGCCAATAGGCGGTGTGCAGGTCGCGTACCAATTCCTCTTTCACTTGCAACTGGGCTGCTTCTTGTGCGCCCACCGCCTGGGTTTGTGCTTGCAGTTGCTGGTCCAGAACAGGTTCGTAAATCGGGCCGCGTACCACCAGCCGGGTGTCTTGCTCGGTCGGGCGTAGCAGTGGAATAGACTGGTTTTCCACTGTGGGAAAACGGGGCGGTTGACCTGGGGCTGCGGTTAGTGAATTTAATGTTGCATACACGGGGTTGAGCAAATCACCTGCCGGGAAATCAATGGTGCGCCCGCCTTCGGCCACGCTGGCCCGAGCTTGCAGTGTCAGGCTGGGATAAAAACGTGCGCGTAAATTTTCTAGTCGCTGGCGTTCAGCTTCCACTTCGAAGCTGGCTTGTGCCAAGGCTGGGTTGTTGGTCATCGCCTGGTCGAGGTAATCGTCCAGTGGAGTGCCCGCTTGGCTGGAATGTTGAATTTGAATGGCCATCAACAGCAATGCAGCCATTAGACGCCTGTCAAACCAAGTGTAAAAAAAGCGCCCCTTGGTCGGGCGCCTGCGTGATTGTGCGAGATCATTTTTTGCCTCCGCCATTGCGGTTGATCAGGGATTGCATGACCAGCTCCACTGCCTGGTTCATGAATGATTCTTTGCTGATACCCATAGTGGCCATAAAGCTGGCCTTGGTTTGCGCCAGCTGGATAGTGCCATGCGTGAAACCCCACAAAGTAATGGAAATTTGCATCAGGTTGTCCAGGTCATCCCGCAGTGTTTTATCCGCCATGCCTTTGGCAAGTGCCAGCACCGTTTGTTCATGCACCTGTTGCCCAGCCTGAATCATTTCCAGTGTTGCCGAGCAGGGGTCGTCCAAGGCAATTTCGTGGTGAGAGGCTTCAAACCTCGACATGGCGGCGAAATGTGTTGGGTATTCTTCGGAAAACTGCATGTAAGCCTGACCAATTGCCCGAATTTGGTCCTCGCCAGTGGCATGTTCTTTTCGTGCCGTTTCAAACATTTCCCGCAATATTCGCAAACCCCGCAGGCAAATGGCCAAATGCAGGGCTGCTTTGTCCTTGAAGTACACGTAAACCAGCGCGCGAGACACTCTCGCCTTGCGTGCAACTTGGTCCATGGTGGCTGCGTCAAAGCCTTTTTCAGAAAAAACAAGTTCGGCGGCGTCCAGAATTTCTTCCCGGCGGCGTTCCTTTTCTTCTTCGCGACGTTCGATGACATAGTTCATGATTGGATCTTAGTTTAACCGTTGACAGAGTGTCAACGTATTTTTGATTTTTTGATTTGAAACCCCGATTTGAATCGATTTACCGAGTTTGTTTCCCGCACGGCTTGGTTGCTTCGTCAATTAAAGTTAAATCATGGTGAATTGTTTCTGTGAGAAGCGTGGTGGTTAAAAAACTGGACAGCCTGGGGCGGCAAGTGGTGTTTGTAATTGATGATCATCCGATCATCAGTTTCGGTTTGGTTGAAATGGTGAAGGATGTGGCACCCCATGCCCGCATTCGCCAGTTCTCGACACTGAAGGAGGCGGCACGACATGCTGTCGAAGAATTTCCAGCGTTGATCATCACCGACTTTCACCTGCGGGATGTACAAGCTGAAACTTTCGTGGGTTTGTTTGAAACCCTGTTCCCGGAAATTCCGGTGTTGATTACCGCCAACGATGAGAAAGTCATGGGGCAGTTAAAGCGTCATCAACTGGACAGGTTTATTGCTTTTTCAAAATTCACGCCCTTTGGAAAAATGATCGACCTGATTCGAGTGGGCTTAAGCCAGGCCAATATCGAATTGCTGCAAATGCCAACTTTGTCAAAAGCGCTCACGCACAAACAGGTTGAAGTGCTTGAATTGATTGGCGCTGGTCACAGCAACAAGGAAATTGCCACCTTGCTGAAAATTAGTGTGGAGACCGTGAAGGGGCATGTGAAAGACATTCTGGAGCGCTTGAAAGCGAAGAACAGAATGGAAGCGTCCATCATTTATCGGCACACCCAGATCCAGAAACACAGCTCGCCAGAACCGAGCTTGCACAATAATTAGTCAGTCGATCTAAATCCTCATGTTTTGAATGGCTTGGAGGACTTGTCCACATGCTATCCCCGAGGTTGTGCCCACTTTTTGGGGATATCCACAGAAATCCAGAGTGCTCAATTTCAATCGATTCGGTAAACTGCTTGCACGCAGTCCAATGTCGTCCTTCCAAAGGAGAATGAGAGATGAGCAGCTCGCTAGAATTAGAAGAGTTCATGAATGGACTGATTCGCAGAAATCCCGGCGAACCAGAGTTTCACCAAGCAGTGCATGAAGTCGCGCAACACATCATTCCTTTCGTTACAAAAAATCCGAAGTATGAAGCTGCGCAAATTTTGCAGCGCTTGACCGAGCCAGATCGAATTGTCAGTTTCCGGGTGTGTTGGGAAGACGATCAGGGCAATGTGCGAACCCAGCGTGGTTACCGGGTTCAACACAGCAACGCGATTGGTCCCTACAAAGGCGGTATTCGGTTTCACGACAACGTGACCCAGAGTATTCTGAAATTCCTCGCCTTTGAACAAACTTTCAAAAACAGTTTGACCGGTTTGCCCATGGGGGGCGGCAAGGGTGGCTCCGACTTTAATCCAAAAGGCAAAAGCGATCGTGAGATCATGCGTTTTTGCCAGGCTTTCATGACCGAACTTTCACGCCATATTGGTCCTTTCACCGATGTGCCAGCTGGCGACATCGGTGTGGGTGGACGCGAAATTTCTTACATGTTTGGTCAATACAAAAGAATCTGTAATGAATTCACTGGCGTGCTGACCGGCAAGGGGCTCGCCTTTGGGGGAAGTGAAATTCGAGTCGAAGCCACAGGGTATGGCGTGGTGTATTTTATGGAAGACATGCTGAGCCACAAGGGTTTGAAGTTTGAGGGCAAGGTGTGCTCAGTCAGTGGCTCTGGCAACGTGGCGCAATATGCAGTTGAAAAAATTCTTGCACTGGGCGGCAAAGTGATCACCATGTCTGATTCATCCGGAACGCTGCATGACAAAGACGGCATTACGATGGAAAAGCTGGCTCACATCAAAGAGCTGAAAGAAGTAAAACGGGCCCGCATCAGCGAGTACCTCAATCAATATCCGAATGCCGAATTTATTGCTGACAAACGCCCATGGCACATACCCTGCGACCTGGCTTTTCCATGTGCAACGCAAAATGAAATCAATGCCGAAGAGGCTGCCATGCTAATCAGGAATGGTTGCATGGGTGTGTCTGAGGGCGCAAACATGCCCTCTGAAAAAGGCGCAATCGATGTGTTTCAGAAGGCCCGCATTTTGTTTGCACCGTCCAAGGCAGCCAACGCGGGTGGCGTTGCTGTGTCGGGTCTTGAAATGACTCAGAACAGCATGCGTCTGTCCTGGTCACGGGATGAACTGAATCAGCGGCTGCGGACCATCATGAGCGATATTCACAAGCGCTGCGTGAAGTATGGCGCCGAAGAAGATGGCCACATCGATTACTTAAAGGGTGCCAATGTGGGCGGTTTTGTGAAGGTCGCTGACGCGATGCTGGCCTACGGCGTAATCTAAAGTCCAGCGGTTTGATCTTAAAAGGGGTTCCCAGCGAATTGGGAATCCCTTTTCTTTTGGTAGCATGGCTAATCATTTTCCTGAAAAGAAGCCAACACCATGAACGTTCTGATTGTGCATGCACACCCCGAGCCCCAATCATTTTGCACAGCAATGATGAAGCGCATGCAAAACCGTTTTGAGGAGCAGGGCCATGCGGTGACCGTGTCGGACTTGTACGCCAAGCAATTCAACCCCGTAGCCAGTGCTGCCGACTTTGCTGAGCGCAGCAACCCGGATTACCTGGTGTATGCGCTGGAGCAGCGGCACGCACAGAAAACCAATACATTGCCTGCGGACATCGCAACAGAACTTGAGTTACTCAAGCAGTGCGATTTGCTGATTCTGAATTTTCCGTTGTACTGGTTCTCTGTTCCGGCAATTTTAAAGGGATGGATCGACCGTGTGTTCTTGTCGGGCGTCGTGTACGGTGGCCGAAACTTCTATGACCGTGGTTTGATGAAAGGCAAGAAAGCGTGGCTTACTTTTACACTGGGCGGGCGCGAGCATATGTTTGGCGACCATGCCGTGCATGGTGACTTGAACACCATGTTGCGCCCGGTATTGCGCGGTAGCCTGGGTTACGCCGGGTTTGATGTACTGGAGCCTTTTGCCGCTTACCATGTGCCTTACATCACACAGGAGGCGCGAGTGGATATGCTTGAACAATTGGACAGGGCTGTCGATACTTTGGCTTCGCGTGCGCTGGTCTCGTACCCCAGCCTCAACAATTTTGATGCACAGATGAATCCGCTTGAACAATAAAAAACCCGCGGTGCTTTCGCACAACGGGTTTCAATCAAATCTACAAGAAGACCTTTCGTACGAAAGGTCGTGTAGCGGTCTTGTTGTTTTTGCTATTTCTGGATTACTTCATGCCCAGTTGCTTTTTGATCTTGGCGATCACGTCAGTTTGAACTGACTTGACCATGCCCTTGACTTGTTTCTCAAGGTCCTTGATCTGCTTCTGAACATCGCTCAACAATTTTTTGCGATCTGTCGCGCTGAACACTGATTTGGCTGCGGCGGCCTTGGCTTTTGCAGCTGGCTTTGCTTTGGCAACAGTTTTCTTCGCTTTGGCCGCAGCATTCGCTACGCTGGCAGTGGCTGCCTTGGCGCGGGTAGTTGCGGGCTTCTTGGCGGCTGGCTTGGCAGCAGCTTTCTTGGCAGCCGGCTTTTTGGCAGCAGCTGGTTTCGCAGCGGCGGGCTTTTTAGCAGCAGGCTTTTTGGCGGCAGCGGCTGGTTTAGCAGCAGCTGGTTTTTTCGCGGCAGCGGGTTTTGCTGCTGCTGGTTTTTTCGCTGCTGCTGGTTTTGCAGCGGCTGGTTTTTTAGCAGCGGGTTTTTTTGCTGCTGGTTTTTTTGGAGCTGGGGTTGCTTTGCTTGCCTCGGCTTCGACTGGCTTTTGATCTGTTGTAACCATGTTTTGTAACCTTCCTTAAACGGTGTGGTGAGTTATGTGTACATCAAATTTTATTAACTGAAAAGCTTTTTTCATCAATACATGATCAACAACCCGTTTGTGTGTAAATTTCAATAACTTTTGTCGTTTTTTTTTCGCACCACTCGCGTGCAAATTCTCAAATTTTTTTTTGAATTTTATTGGCATTGCTCTTGCTAGTTTGATGTTGAATCAACTTCAAATGCACCGCCGTGTTCAAGCATCTTTCCAAACTTTCTCACCACGCAGCCTGGCGACGGCAACTTGAATTGCTGCTCGATTCCACTGGCGAGGGCATTTATGGAATCGACTTGAAAGGCCGTTGTGTTTTCATCAACAAAGCGGGTGCGGAAATGTTGGGTTACTCGGCCGATGAAGTGCTTGGCAGGAATATGCATTACTTGATGCACCACTCCTATGCGAACAACGATTTGATGCCAGTGTGTGAATGCCACATCTTTCGGGCGTTTCAAGAAAACAAGGGTTGCCGAGTGGACAACGAGGTGCTGTGGCGAAGGGACGGCACTTGCTTTCATGCCGAGTACGCTTCTTACCCTATTTTTGAAGAACAAGCAGTGGTGGGCGCTGTAGTTACATTCAATGACATCACCGAGCGGGTTGAAGCCCAGAATATTCGTGCTGCGGCGCAGGTCGAGCTGGAGCGCAGAGTGATTGAGCGCACCGCACAATTGCAGAAGGCACACGACAGAATGCGCAGGTTGTCCGCTCACCTCACCACTGTTCGCGAAGAGGAACGTACCCGCATCGCTCGCGAGATGCACGATGACCTCGGGGCCAAGCTGACCGCGTTTGATCTGGAGTTGAAGGCGCTGTCGTACCGTTGTGCCAACGATGAAAAACTCACCTTGAGAATCGAGAGCATGTTGGACCTTGCACAGGGCGCCATGGAAAGTTTGCGTCGAATTCTTTCAGACCTTCGGCCAGGCGTTCTGGATCATCTGGGGCTTTGGGCGGCAGTCGAGCATTTGCTGGGAGAGTTCTCCCAGCGCACCAAAGTGGTGAGTTCAATCGATATTTCCCCAGAGTTGGAACATGTCCGTTTAAGCAAAGGTACTGAGACAGCCCTGTATCGAATTTTGCAGGAGGCACTGAACAATGTGGCCAAACACTCCGGGGCAAGCAGGGTGGAGGTACGTGCACACACCGAGGGCAGGGCCATTCTTTTTCAAGTCAGGGACAACGGGCGCGGCATGGCGGTGCGCACTTTCAATGCCGGTTTCGGTTTGATGGGTATTGAGGAACGCGCTTGGGACATTGGTGCGCGTTGCTCGATTGATTCGATGTTGGGTCAGGGGGTTTGCATTACGCTTCGCCTGCCGGAGGTGCTAGCGTCATGAATATTTTGATCGTAGACGACCACATGATCATTCGCCGCGGCCTGGTTCAGATTCTGGACGAGTTTGATGGGCAGTACTGCAGCGAGCAGGCCGCCGATGGCGTGGAGGCCATGCAGAAACTCCGCAAGGGAAATTTTGATGCTGTATTGCTGGACGTTGCCTTGGGCGAACGGGATGGCTTTGATGTACTGAAAAGCGTGCGCAGTGAGTTTCCGAAATTGGGGGTGGTGATGTTGTCGGTGTACCCCGAAACGCAGTTCGCCTTGCGTGCCATTCGCAGTGGTGCCAATGCCTACCTGAACAAGGGCTGCTCGCCTGCCGAATTGACACAGGCCCTTCAAATGGCCTGTTCCGGACAAGTGTATTTAACTCCGGCCACGGCCAACCTGATGGCCAATGATTTGCGTAAACCTGCTGACCGGCCTCCTCATGAGCGATTGTCCAATCGGGAGATGCAGGTGTTGCGTTTGATGGCGCAGGGCGAGACCGTTCAGCACATTGCACAGGCCTTGTGTTTGTCAGGCAATACAGTTTCAACTTACCGGGCCCGTGTGTTTGAAAAACTGGAACTGAAAAACCTGGTGGACCTGGTGAACTACACCAAGATGCATGGCCTGTAAAAACCCGGCGTGAAGTTTTCTTGTAGGGCCAGCACTACAACACAATCACAAATGACGTGATACCCGGCTCAAGGCCTGCACGGCACACTGAAAGCCTGTTCAACGCAGTGTTGCCGGAGAAACGTGAATGGCCAGAATGCAAGGGTTCAGACTGGGTGTGTATGTGTTCAAGGAAGCCGAGGTGGTGGACTATGCGGCACCCTATGGGGTGTTCTCAGTGGCCAAGCGTTTCGACCCAGAGTTGGAAGTGTTCTTGATCGCCGAAAGCATGCGCCCTGTGCAAACGCAGGCAGGTCTCACTGTATTGCCCAGCTATGCGTTTGCTGACACCCCCGACATGGATGCATTTCTGATTCCCGGTGGCTTCGGTACCCGGCAGGAAATGAACAACGGCAATTTGCACCGCTTCATTCGGACCCTACCTGACACCTGTCTGTTGACCAGCGTGTGCACAGGCTCCTGGATATACGCCCGCATGGGTTTGCTCGATGGCTTGGCTGCCACCAATCGCAAAGAACCTGATCGTCTTGAGGCCTCGCATCTCGGTAAAACTCCCATCGATCGACTCGCTGAAATTGCGCCGGCTTGCCAGGTCAGCAGAGCCCGAGTGGTGGATGCAGGCCGGATCGTCACAGGTGGGGGTATCGCAAGCGGAATGGAAGTGGGTTTTCACCTGCTGCGCCGCGCCGGTTACGACGAGGAATTCATTGCAGAGGTAGCCCGTGTGATGGAGTACACCAAGGCCTACCAGCAATACCAGCATGACATTGATTATTTTCGCCCCGCATTAAGCCGCGCCACAGCCTGATTGTTGCAACACTGCATAGGAGTTCACCATGTCCTTTTTCAAGAACCCGTTTGATCCCAATACTCGTCTGGGCATGCGTTGCGCCTGCGGCCAACACAACAGCCAGGCAGAACACGACCAGCAACTGGCTGTGCAACAAATGGAAGAGCGTGCAGTTGAAAACGCGGTCATGCACGCCTTGTTTCCCAACGACCAGTTGCGCCGAAATTTCCTGCGCGCGGTGGGCAGTGGTACCGCCATGGCAGCCATTCGCAGCCTGTTCCCTTTGGCGGCAGCCAAAGAGGCGTTTGCCCAAAGCAATGGCCCTTTGGAAAAGCAAAAGCTGAAGGTCGGCTTCATTCCGATTACCTGTGCAACACCCATCATCATGGCGCAGCCTTTGGGCTTTTACGCCAAGCAAGGCCTGGATGTTGAAGTGGTGAAAACCGCAGGTTGGGCGGTGGTGCGCGACAAATCGCTGGCCAAAGAATACGATGCGGCGCACATGTTGTCGCCCATGCCCTTGGCCATCTCCATGGGTGTAGGCTCGAACGCCATTCCATGGACCATGCCCGCCGTTGAAAACATCAACGGTCAGGCGATCACGCTCGCCATGAAGCACAAGGACAAACGCAATCCGAAAGACTGGAAGGGTTTCAAGTTTGCAGTGCCGTTTGACTATTCCATGCACAACTACCTGTTGCGCTACTACCTGGCCGAGGCTGGCCTTGATCCCGATCGCGATGTCCAGATTCGTTCTGTTCCACCTCCCGAAATGGTGGCCAATATGCGTGCTGACAACATTGATGGTTTTCTGGCGCCTGACCCTGTGAACCAGCGCGCAGTGTATGACGGCGTGGGCTTTATTCACATTCTGTCGAAAGAAATCTGGTCGGGCCACCCATGCTGCGCATTTGCGGCCAGCAAAGAATTTGTGACCCAAAACCCCAACAGCTACAAAGCCCTGTTGAAGGCGGTGCTGGATGCCACGGCCTACGCACGCAAAGCCGAGAACCGCAAGGAAATTGCAGCAGCCATTGCCCCCACCAATTACTTGAACCAGCCATTAACAGTGGTTGAACAGGTGTTGACTGGCACCTATGCCGATGGTTTGGGCGGGATTCAGAAAGATCCGCAGCGCATCGACTTTGATCCATTCCCGTACCAGAGTTTTGCGATCTGGATTTTGACGCAGATGAAACGCTGGGGGCAAATCAAGGGCGATGTGGATTACAACAAAATTGCCAAGGACGTATTTCTGGCCACCGATGCAACCCGTTTGATGAAGGAAGTGGGCTTGCAACCACCGTCATCGCTCGACAAAAAATTCAGCGTGATGGGCAAGCCATTCGATCCCAAAAAGCCTGAGGAGTACATCAACAGTTTTGCAATTTCCAGAACCAAGGGCTAAGCGGCATGAAAGATTTCAGGAAGCAAAAGTGGGCGCCATGGGCTTTGTCGGGATTGATTCTGGTGGTGTTGATTGCCATTTGGACTGTCGCCACCTTGCCCGAAGACTCGGCAGTGAATGTGGACCCGGAGTATGCAGCACTGGTGGGTCAGGCTGCATCCACAGGCAGCAAAACCCCATTGCCCACTCCGGGCGATGTGGGTGAAAAGTTGTGGGGGCACATCAGTGATCCCTTCTACGACCGTGGCACTAACGACAAAGGCATCGGCATTCAATTGGGCTATTCCATTTTCCGCGTGCTGGTGGGTTTTGGTTTGGCCGCACTGGTGGCGATTCCTTTGGGTTTTGTGATCGGGATGTCACCTTTGCTGTACAAGGCGCTTGACCCCTTCATTCAGGTGTTGAAACCGGTATCGCCTTTGGCGTGGATGCCCTTGGCGCTATACACCATCAAGGACAGTGACACCTCGGCCATCTTTGTGATTTTCATTTGTTCCATTTGGCCCATGTTGGTCAACACAGCGTTCGGTGTGGCGGGAGTTCGGCGCGATTGGCTGAACGTAGCAAAAACGTTGGAGGTCAGTTCACTGCGCACAGCTTTCCAGGTGATCTTGCCAGCAGCTGCCCCCACCATCATGACTGGCATGCGCATTTCCGTGGGCATTGCCTGGTTGGTGATTGTGGCGGCTGAAATGCTGGTGGGCGGTACCGGCATTGGCTACTTTGTGTGGAACGAATGGAACAACTTGTCGATTGCCAACATCATCAGCGCAATTTTGTTCATCGGCTTGATCGGCATGTTGCTCGACACGCTGCTGGCTCGAATGGCCAAGCTGGTCAGCTACAAGGAGTAAACCAACATGACGACTGAACACAGAATATTCAGCAAAGACCTCGTGCCCGGTGAGCTGGCAGCTGCCTTCCTCCAAGTGGAAGGATTGGTGAAAAGCTACACACCTTCAGATTCCTCTGTTCCTCCTGTGTTCGAGGCTGTGAACTTCGACATACAGAAAGGTGAGTTTGTTTGCATCATTGGCCATTCGGGTTGCGGCAAAAGCACGATTCTGAACATTCTGGCCGGGCTGGATGAAGCCACGCAAGGCTATGTGATCATGAATGGCAAGGAAGTGGTAGGCCCGTCGCTGGACCGTGGGGTGGTGTTTCAAAGCCATGCGCTGATGCCCTGGATGACAGCGTTGAAAAACGTGGAGTTTGGTGTACGTTCTCGCTGGCCCGACAAAACCCCTGAAGAAGTCACCGAACATGCCATGAAGTATCTGGACATGGTGGGGTTGAGCAAAGCAGCCAACAAAAAGCCGCATGAACTGTCGGGAGGCATGAAGCAACGTGTGGGTATTGCCCGTGCCTTTGCCATTCAGCCGCAAATGCTGTTACTGGACGAGCCATTCGGCGCACTGGATGCACTCACCCGCGGAACGATTCAGGACGAGTTACTGCAAATTGTGAAGGCCACAGGGCAAACCGTGTTCATGATTACGCACGATGTGGATGAAGCCATTTTACTGGCCGACAAAGTGATGCTGATGAGCCATGGTCCACGCGCGCGCATTGCAGAAATTGTTGAAAACACCATGCCGCGCGAACGCACCCGAAGCACCGTGCATCACGACCCGCAGTACTACGCCATTCGCAACCATTTGGTTGATTTCCTGGTGAACCGTGCAGCACCCGTACCCAGCGCCGAACCCGATGGCAACAAATTGAACGCTGAATTGCACAAACAACCCACCGTGGTTCGCCCAGGTTTGAAAGCCCTGAGCAACACGAAAGTTGGCACCGAGACAACACCCCCACTAAATTTGATTCAAAGGAGTGCACCATGAAACGAACCGACGTCACCGAATTGATTGTATTGGCCAAGCGCAAGAAGAAATGCACTTGGGACGACTGTGCCAAAGTACTGGGCCAGTCCAAGGAATGGAGCACAGCGGCATTGCTGGGCCAGATGACCTTGACCGAAGAACAGGCCAAGAAAATTGGCGAGTATTTGGCCTTGCCACCCGAGGCAGTGGATTGCCTGCAAGTCGTGCCTTACAAGGGGTCGCTGCCCACCGCCGTGCCGACTGACCCTCTGATTTATCGCTTTTATGAATTGATCAGTGTGTACGGCACTACCTTCAAGGAACTGATTCATGAAGAGTTTGGTGACGGCATCATGAGTGCGATCGACTTCAAAATGGATTTGCAGCGCGAGCCTCACCCCATGGGTGACCGCGTCAGCATCAATATGAGCGGCAAATTCCTGCCTTACAAAACCTATTGATTTCAAGGCCGAATTTACGGCTGGCTGAACACCCCGGGTTAGAATAAGCGCTTGTCTTAATTCTTACCTGGGGTAATGCTGTGACTGATTCAACCAACAACGCCGCCGCTGGCGACGAACTCGTACTTCCTTCTGGCGTGAAGCTGACTTTCAAAAAGCGCGGCACCGGCACGCAAAAGCCCACACCGAATTCAATCGTGGAAGTGCACTATGAGGGCACTTTTCTGGATGGTCGCGTATTCGATAGTTCAATCAAACGCAACGAAAAAATCTCTTTTCCGCTGAACCGTGTGATTCCAGCCTGGACCCAGGCTTTGTGCGAAATGGTGGTGGGTGATCGGGCAATCGTGTTCTGCCCATCCGACACTGCATATGGCGCGCGTGGTGCAGGTCCGATTCCGGGCAACACCGACTTGGTGTTTGATGTGGAGTTGTTCGACATCCGCTGAGGTTTTTTGCTCACTTGGCATGGGTTGTTTGTGTCGCACTGGACTAGCGGACTAGTGGGCTTGGGAGCAAAACTTGAAGGGTCACCGCTGCGGTTTTTGGCAAACTCGGCATGGGTTACTTGTTCCGCACAGAAAACCGCTTAGTCCCTTTTTGAATGGATTCTTGCTCACCTCGCTCGGCAAAAGGGCGGGCCGAGTCTCGGTGTCGGCTTGTGGCCGAGCGCTGCGAATCCACTCAAACGGGGCGATTTTCTTGAAGTGCGCCCCAAGCAATCCCACTGCCGTGTTGGCTTGAACCCGCAGAGTGCGCCCATCTCTAAGTTCAGTTCCCGAATCTCCGGCCAGCGCTTCTCCACCTCCGATCGACTCATGGCTGCGTTCAAAGCCGTATCAACACTGGCGAATCTCCCTCTCCACGCAACTCACGGCTGATTTCATCGCCCAATCGGCGGCGGTGTTTCGATCGCTTCGCCTTCAAGAAAACCTGCCCTTGCGTGCCGAGCAGGGCCGGTGTTGCCCAGCATGGGCAACAGAGAACGGACCCGACCCGCAGTTTAGGAGGGTCGTTCTCAGGCATCGCAAGGCTCAGCAAGGGCAGGTTTTCTGGCGAGAGATCGGAACCCAAGCCAAGTGGGCTAATCAAGATCGACGCGTGATCAGAACCCAAGCCGAGTGGGCTCAAGCCGCCTTGCGCAGCTGAAATTGCCGCGTTCCCCACTGAATCAGGAATGGCACCAAGGCCAGCGCAGCCAGAGAAATGACCACTTCCAGTGAAATCAATTCTTCCAGCCGGTTTACTTTGGATAACTCGTTGCCCGCATTTACATACAGCATGGTGCCGGGCAGCATACCCACAAAGCTTGTCCACAAGAATGTCCACGGCTTTACACGCTCAGGCCAGCCAGCAAATTGAATGCGACAAAAGGAATGATGGGGGCCAGTCGAAGACTGAGCAGGTAGGCTACTTCGTTCTTGTCTATGCCCTTGTTGATCTCATCCAGCTTGTCGGCGAAGCGGGCCTCAACGGATGATCGAAAGAAGTGCCGCGCAAACAGCATCGTGAGCAGGGCACCCAAAGCCGATGCGGCGGTGGACACCACCATGCACAGGCCAAACCCCATGCAGCCCCCACCCACCAGCATCAATACACCTGCACCTGGCAGGCACAAGGCGGTAATTACTACAAATACACCGAAGTAAATCAAAGTGATCAACGTGGGGTTATTCACAAAGTGCATGGCCAACTCGCGCTGTGCGGCCAGCATGTCTTGAAGTGATACATCGGCATTCATCCACACGAAGAGCAACGCTGCTGCAATCAGCAGCAATGCTGTTTTCCTCCAGTGTTGTTGAACAGCCTGTGGCATTTGGTACTTCCTCAACCCTTCAATACAATCGGCTCAATGGCCTCGCCTTGCGGCAGTATGCGGCCAATAATGGCGGTGTGTTCATAGCCCAGTTGCTTCAATGCAGCCACACAGGCCTCTGCTTTTTCGCCGGGCACGGTGGCCAGCAAACCACCTGCGGTTTGCGGATCAAATATCAATGGGTAGCGCGGGTCATTCACATACTCAGCCTGATTTCGAATGGCTCGGCGCAAGCGCACGTTCGCAGGTTGCAGAGAACTGACAATGCCTGCGCTGACCATGTCAAGCGCACCGTCCAGCAGGGGCAGGGCGCTTAAATCAAGTTCGGCATCCACTTCAGAGGGACGGGTCATTTCCACGAGGTGACCCAACAGGCCGAAACCAGTCAGGTCTGTACAAGCCTTCGATCCATATTCACGCAGGCACTGTGCGCCCAAGCGGTTGCTTTTCACCATCGATTCCAGCGCAGCATCTATCCAGCGGCCTTTGGTTTTAAACTGCGGCAGGGCGGCGAACAAGGTGCCAGTGCCAATGGGTTTGGTCAGCAAAATTGCATCGCCAGGCCGCATGCCGCCCTTGATCATCACGCCATCCAGGTTTTCATCCACCAAACCGTTGATGGCAAAACCCAGGGCCAACTCGCGGCCTTCTCCGGTGTGGCCACCCACCAATGCGCAGCCTGCATCGTTCAAAACCTCCACTGCACCACTCATCATTTGGAACAGCAGTTCCTCTACTTTCGACTCAAGCCCAGGCGGCACGGTGACCACGGCGGTGGCCGATTGCGCCTCGCCACCCATGGCAAACACATCGCCCAGTGCGTGGTTGGCTGCAACCTTCCCGAATATATAGGGATCGTCCACAAAAGCCCGGAAGAAGTCGACGGTGTGCACCATCGCTTTGCCGGGTGGCACTTTCACAATCGCCGCATCGTCAGGTGCATGCAGGCCCACCAATACATCTTCGCGATCCACGGGCTTTAGGTTACCCAGTGCGCGAGATAAAACCGTGGAACCCACCTTGGCACCGCAGCCGCCACAGCGCATCGCAATTGCAGAAATGGCCTGCAGGCTTTCTTCCTGCGTCAGTGCCAAATTCGGTGTGCTGTTGCCCCCTGCTGGTTTTGCAGTTGGATCCATGTCTGGAAAGTCGCTGAATTTCGCCATGAAGCGGCGGTCAATCCAGTCCTTCCACTGCCACACCCAGGCGCCCGCAAAGCCAAGTGAGCCCTTGGAGGCCACTGCATATTTGTCACCAGTGCTGATCAAGGCCAGCCAGGTTTTCTGAGGGCGGTATTCGAGCAGGTCGGCACCCTGTACAAACAGGTGCAAATTTTTGGTCAAGGGTTTGCCCATGCGCACCGCGAATACACCAGCTTTTTCAAGTGGTGTACTGGTCAAATTCGCAATGTCGCCCGCTGCAAAAATTTTGGGATCACGTGTGGTTTGCAGGGTGGGGCCCACATTGATGAAGCCGCGTGAATCCAGTTCAAGGTCGGTGTTTTTCAGCCAAGCTGCGCCTCCTGCTTGCGTCACCCACATGATTTCGTCAGCATGCAGGCGCTCACCTCGCTTGGTCTGCAGGGTGTGGCCATCCAGTTGAACCACCTCTGCATCCCGGTGAAGTACCACGCCACGTTCATTCAATACTTTTTCGAAGCGAGCGCGCACGCCCGGGTTGTGGGTGGGCAGTACCTCGGCGTCTGCGGTGAACAGGTGAAATTCCAGTTCATCCGGATTGCGGCCCATGGTGCTCAGTTCATTGCGCAATCGGAATTGCATGGCCAAGGCCAGTTCAACACCGCCTGCACCACCACCCACCACAGCAATGGTAGTTTTGCCGGCATGGGTTTTTACTCGGTCCAGCAAGTTAACCCAGCGCTGATTGAATCGAGCAATCGGTTTCACGGGCACTGCATTTTCCAACGCACCTGGCACCAGTTGAACTTGTGGAGTGCTGCCAATATTGATGGACAGCGCATCATAAGCCACAGGTGGGCGGTTCTTGCAGATCACTTTTTGATTGACGCGATCAATACCCACCACTTCATCCTTGAACAGGCGTGCACCTGCAAAGGCACATAAGCGACCCAGGTCAATGTGTACATCGTCGTAACTGTAGTGGCCTGCAATATAGCCAGGCAGCATGCCGGAATAGGGGGTGTGAATATCGGTACAAATCAGGGTAAGGCGCACACCGGGCCAAGGCTTCATGCCAAACATGCGCAGCACACCCACATGACTGTGGCCACCGCCTACCAGCACAATGTCACGAAGAATGGGTTGATCAGATGTTTGCATGGTTTACTTCTTGTGGGTTGAGTTTGTTGTTGTATTGAACTGCTCGTTGTACGAGTGCAATTAACTGGTTTTGTTCGTTTTCTGGGGCAAATAGTTTGGCCCGCTCGGCGCATTGGTTTTTCAGCTTGGCATACAAACTGGATTTACCCGGTGGCAGGGGTTTCGGATTCACAATGTCCTCCTGCAACTGGGTTAGCACATTGGCCAACGCATGCGCATTGCCCAGGGGAAAATAACCGGGGTAGCCTGCGCCCAACATGCCAATGTTGCCGTCGATGTAACTCGCCACTACAGGTGTCCCACTGCACACAGCTTCCATGATCACATGTGCGCCCCCCTCCATTTTGCTGGCGTGTACCAGCACATGGGCACGTTGAATTCGTGCTCGGGTTGTACTGTGCGGCTGGTTGCCCAGCCACCGGTAATTGGGGCAAGCCTGCATGGTCTCCTCAGCGGCTTGGGCCAACTCCGGGTCGAGTGGACCACCAATGTGGTCGATGAAAATATCGGGGTAAGCACGCAGCAATACCGCTGCCTCCATGAGGGTTTGGGGCATTTTTTCATCCCGAAGATGCCCCACCATGACAACCTTCAATCGGCGTTTTGCCTTCGCGAGCGTTTTGCGTGAAGAGGTGGATTGAAAAATTACCGATGTTTTTTTCTTGCAGGGCTTCGCCCAGTTTCTCGGTGCCTTTTTCTTGCAGCACGATCAGATGCCGTGCCAACTCCAGCGATTTTTGGGCTGTTTCGTCGGTGTCAATGTCGCGATACAGGTCGGTGCCTGTCAGCGCCAGTATTAGCCCCAGGCTTCCTTGCGCATCTGTGCCGCGGCTTTGCGCCCAAGTTGCGATTGAATCGGCAGAACGCCGCGCATGCAGCGCAATCATTGCAACATCGTTTTGTGTGGCCAGGTTGCTTTCCCAATGCTTCACAATGCGCACATTAAAATGCCCGGATAAAAACAATTGCCAGCGGCGGGCGGTTTGCCAGTTGCCGTTGTTGGAATCGGCAAGAGCGGGGCTTACGATGGCGACGGACGGTTTAATCAAGACAACAGCCACTTCATTGGATAGGGGTGAATTTGGGGTGCCAACCACCCAAGGTGGTACACTGCGACCCTGAAGAAGTTTACACGATACAACCCGCCACTCACCGCGAGAACCCGCATGCACTCAGCTCAAGAAAACCCTGTGATCCAATGGACCAAAGGCGATGAAACCTTCAGTGCGCGCTGGCAGTCGGAGCGCAATTTGGCGGTGCCGGGCAAAGTGATGTTGGCCGACGACACACTGACCGCGGACATGGCGTACCGCCTGGCCTGTGAGGGCAACGTGTTTTTGTGGCAAAGCGATTTCCAGAATGCACGCCAATTGATGCAGGCCCTGGTGCGACGGGTCGACAAAAATGCCGAGCATAAAAAGAGCAAGGCCGCCAAGTCAGGCAAGGCCGATGTGGAGTATCCGCAAAAGTTTCACCTGTACCGCCAGGCACAAGCCCAACGTGCACGAATTCTGGGTTCCATCCTGATTCCGTTCAACGCGGATTACAGCATTCCTTTGCGCCGTGCACCCGACGTGCTGACTGCTTGCAGCGAAGCATGGGGGGAACCGCAAGCCGGAGGCCCAATGATTGTGACCTCACTGCGCGAGATGATGGGCGTGGTGGGTGCGCATGAATGGCGCAAGAAGGGTGTGGATGTACCAGCCCTTGGCGACCCGCCCAACAACCGAATTCATCCGTATTACGGTGTTTTTTCGCCTGTGCGCGGCGAGTATGTGGATTTGGTACTCAAAGCACCTTTACCCAAAGCTTGTGAGGTCAATGGCTCGGCCGTGGATGTGGGTACAGGCACTGGCGTGTTGGCTGCGGTGTTGGCCCAGCGCTGGTTGAGCAATATTGTGGCCACCGACAACGACCCACGCGCACTGGAATGTGCGCAATTCAATATCCAGAATTTGGGCATGGGCAAGCAGGTGAAAGTGGTACAGGCTGACTTGTTTCCCGACAGCAAAGCCGATTTGATTGTGTGCAACCCGCCTTGGTTGCCGGGCAAGCCCACTTCACCGATTGAACGCGCCATTTACGATGAAAACAGTGGCATGTTGAAAGCTTACCTGGCGGGCCTGGCTGCGCATTTGAATGCGGGCGGAGAAGGCTGGTTGATCTTGTCGGATTTGGCGGAACATTTAAAGTTGCGCACACGGGAAGAGTTGCTGGGCTGGATTGAGCTGGCGGGCCTGAAAGTATTGGGCCGGACAGATGCAAAGCCCAAACATGGCAAGGCCTTTGATGCCAGTGATGCGCTGTTTGATGCACGGTCCAAGGAAGTGACCAGTTTGTGGCGACTTGCTGCTGGCTAATTGGCATGCCTGTTGTCGCTATCGTTGCGCATTGCTTATCTCTTAATCAGCGCGAATCCCAATGCGTTCGCCTGAAAACCTGTATTTCCCTTTTTGATATTCACACTGACTCACCAAGCTTGGCAAAAAAACCGGCAATCCCGCTGAGTTGGCGATACGAATTGTCAGCCTTCAAGCCTTTGCCCAAAACACTGCAAACTTCTGTTCGGGGTCAGTGTAGGCCTTGCAGGCCACAAACCCGGCACGTTTCAGCAAATCCTCAAAGCCGGTCAGTGTCCACTTGTATGAATTTTCAGTGTGAATTCGCTCGCCTTCTACAAACTGGCGTTCACCACCTTCCCAGGTCACCACAACATCGCGCAGTGCTTCCAGGTGCATCTCAATGCGGTTCAGTTCAGTGTTGTACAGACCGATGTGTTTCCAGTCTTCCAGTTGGAAGTTGGTGCCAGCCAGCGTGTTGAAGTGCAGCAGCATGTTGCGGTTAAATGCGGCGGTCACGCCCAAGGCGTCGTCGTAAGCTGCTTCAAGCACCGCTTTGCTTTTTACCAGGTCGACTCCAATCAACAGGCCGCCACCGGGCGCTGTTGCACACACAGCATGCACCTGTTTCAAAAACAACAGTGCTTCTTCAGGTGTGAAGTTGCCGATGCTGGAGCCTGGGTAAAACATGATTCGCGGTTGCGAGGGGTTCAAGGCCAGACCAGCAGGCAAGTTCAGTTCGCTGGAAAAATCGAGGCCTACCCCCGCCATTTCCAGTTCTGGAAATTGCCGTTGCAGGCATTCCAGCGAGCCTTTCAAAAAGTCCACGGAAATGTCCACGGCCACATAACGTGCCGGGTGAAACACATTGAAAAGTTTGGCTGCTTTTTCGCAATTGCCCGCCCCCAGGTCGATGAACACCGAGCCCTTGGGCACCTGCCTGCCCATGTCATGCCCGTGGCTTGCAAAAATCAGTGCTTCGGTGCGGGTGGGGTAGTACTCGGGTATGCAGGTAATGGCCTCGAACAGTTTGGAGCCCAATTCGTCATACAGGTACTTGGGCGAGGTATGTGCCTTGCTGGCACGCAGGCCACTGAGCAATTCTTCGCGAATATGTTCGGCCTGTCCCTGGTAAATCTGGATGAATTGTGGTGTCGGGTTCATGGGTTTCATGGGTTCAACGAGATCATCGGGTCATGGTCCGGCGCAAGTGGTAGCTCATGCTGTCCACAATTGCGACCAACAGCAACATGGCTGCCAAAATGGTGGCGGTTTTGCCCATCTGGAACAAGCCCATGTGGAACGACAACAATTGCCCCAAACCGCCAGCACCCACCACGCCCAAGACTGCGGCGGCGCGGATGTTGTTTTCCCAGCGATACAGGGTGTAGCTCATGAGCTGGGGCAATACCTGTGGCAGGGTGGTGAAGTAAAACACCTTCAAATTGCCCACACCCTGCGTACGCAGCGCATCGGCAGGCTCAGGAGGCGCATTTTCAATGGATTCAGCAAACAGCCTGCCCAGTACCCCTGTGGTGTGAAAAGCCAAGGCCAGTGTGCCGGCAAACGGTCCCAAGCCTGCGGAAATCAGCAGCAGCGCGGCCCACACCAGTTCAGGTATCGAGCGCAATGCATTCAGCACCCAGCGAGTAGGGGTTCGCATCAGGCCCTTGTCGTTGCTGTGCAATTTGCTGGCAGGTATGGCCAAAGCCAGCCCCGCCGCCGCTGCCAGGCCCGTGCCCAACAGTGACATGGCCAGCGTTTCAAGTGTGCCCCAGCCCACTTTGATCAGGAATGCGGACTGCGTGTCCATCGGGAAAAACTCAGCGATGAATCGCCCCATGGATCGAAATGCTTCCATGGACAAAAACTCGCCCCATTTCAAATTCAGTGTCCAGAAGCTCGCGATGACCACAGCCAACAAGCCAAGCAGCAGTGCGGCGGTGCCGCCTTTCATCACAGGCGGTGCTTTGGTGGGGCAGATTGCATTTGGCAAATTACTCATAGCAGTCGCTTCCTGAAAAACGCGCTGACTGCATCGGCCAAAGCCACCAACAAGATGAAAACGATCAACATGGTTGATACTTCACCCCCGTTGAACATTTTCATCGAGTTGTCGAGCTCTTGCCCCAGCCCGCCTGCACCTACAAAGCCCAGTACGACCGAGGATCGAATTGCGCATTCCCAGCGGTACACCGTGTAGGACGTCAACTCCATCACGTTCTGGGGCAACAGCCCGTAAAAGAAAGCCTGTAAACGGCCAGAGCCGTTTCTCAGCAATGTCTCTGTCGGGGTGGTCTCCCCACTTTCCAGAATTTCACCATAGACTTTGCCCAACATACCGCCGTACGTGAGTGCAATCGCCAGCACGCCAGCGGTGGGGCCAAGACCCACTACGCGAACAAATACCAATGCCCACACCAGCTCGGGAATGCTTCGGAGCACAATCAAGGTCCAGCGGATGGTTTGCCGTATCGCGAAGGGCAGTGCAGCCATTTTCCCCGAGATGGCGGATACCGACAAAACCCGCGTGGACAAAATGGTGAGCGGAAAGGCGATGACGAGCGCCAGCACCATACCCGCTGTGGCAATCGCCACTGTTTTCCAGGTTTCACGCAGAATTCTGGCGAGCAGATCGGGTTCGAGTACCGGTGGGAAAAAGCTGCCAATAAACTCGGCGCTGATTCTCATGTTTTCGGCTTCAAACAAAACCGAAGGCCGAAATTCGGTGGCCTCGGTCAGCGGCCACAACAGCAGGACTGTAAAAATGATCCAGAACAGCCGTTGATGCCAGGCCGGGTCGCGTGCCGGCACATCAAACCGTGGGTTATGTACTGGTAAATGCAGGCTGTTCATCGGCAATTGTTGACCACAACTGCGGGCGTTACACGCTCGAATTGTTTCTCGATCAATTCACGGTCTTGCTGACCCAGAAGCTCATGCTCATATTGAGAGTAGAGTGATTTCAGCATCGCCGGGGTTACTTGATCGGTGGGCAAATCAAATTCGATTTGGCCATGGCGCAGGCCCACAATGCGATTGAAGAATGCCAAAGCCATGTCCACCTGGTGCAAGGTGCACACCAAGGTAATCCCGTTTTCGCGTGCAGTCTCTGTGAGTGCCGACATGGCCAGCCGAGCCCGAGTGGGGTCAAGTGCTGACAAGGGTTCGTCCACAAGCCACAGTTTGGCAGGGGAGACGAACAGGCGGGCCAAACCAACCCTTTGGCGTTCACCACCCGAAAGCCGGTCAACGCGTTCAAAAATTTTCTCGGGCAAATCAAGCTTGCTCAGCGCGTGGTGCGCAGCCGGAATATCAACCGGATAGAACAACGATTTGATGCTTTGCGCGAGGTTCATGGCCGGCAAACGCCCGGCCAAAACTGAAGTGATCACGCGTTGCCGTGGTGGCAGTGGCGGAACCTGGGGCGCAACAATCAATTGACCGCGCAGCTTTTGCAAATTGCGCTTGCTTAAGGCCCAGGGATTTTGGTCGTTTAAGTTGACCTTGCCATTCAACGGTTTGAGGGTGCATGAGAGCACCTGAAGCAGCGTGGTCTTGCCTGCGCCTGAGGGCCCGATCAATGCGATTTGTTCTCCGCTGTCCACTTGCAGCGACATTTTCTTGATCGCCGGTGTGCTGCTGGAGGGTGCCGAGGGATGGCAGGCATCAATGTCCTGAATTTGAAGCTTCACTGCGCTGCGTTCCCCATATTACTGCGAGGGCCCAGTGCGGGCCCCCTTCTACTCTTTGATTATAACAAGCCAGCGCTGCGAGCGGCGCTTTCCAAACCTTTGTAGTTTTCAGGTTTGGTATCGACATACCGTGTAGCACGGTTCAACTTCAGGATTTCAGCATGCTCAGGCACTGCCGGGTCCAGGTCAAACAGGGCTTTCTGGATTTTCTTGCGCAAATCGGCTGGCATGTCCTGATGCACTGTCCAGTTGTAGTTGTAGTAGGGTGGTGTGGTGTAAAACACGTCTACCGCCTTGGTGTCGACCTTGTTTTCGTTGACAAACTTTTTCCACACTGTGATGTCCAGCGCAGCTGCATCCACTTTGCCGCTGACCACTGAGGCGATCGTGGCATCGTGTGCACCAGAGTAAGCTACACGCTTGAATGCCTTCTCGGGCTCCAGGCCTGCTTCAAGCAGGAAGCTGCGTGGCATGAGGTGGCCGGAGGTGCTGCTTTGTGATCCGAATGACACCTGTTTGCCCTTCATGTCTTGCAGGGTTTTGATGCCCGAGTCGGTTTTGGCAATGAATACAGACTGAAACTTGGTGTCTTCGACGCGTTGGGCAATGGGGATCACCTTGCCGTTGGAGCGCAAGTTGGCTTGCACATGAGTAAAGCCACCGAACCAGACGAGATCCACTTTCTTGTTCACCAAGGCTTCAACTGCGGCGGGGTAGTCGCTGACAGGCGTGAATTCAACTTTCATGCCCACGGCTTTGGACAAATAGGCAGCCAGCGGTTCGAACTTGCGAATTTGTTCTGTGGCAGCCTCTTCAGGAATGGTGGTGACTTTCAACACCTGTTCTGCGTGAGCAGACACCGAAAAACCGGCAGCCAGCGCAAGGGCGGCCACAGAGAACAGACGGCGTGACATGGATAATGCTGAACTTTTCATGAGTACCTCGTTGTATAGAACGATTGGAAATAACCCGGAAATTGATAATCGCACAAACAATTGGGCTTTTAACCGTAAAATGTTGATACGACTGTTTTTTTAACGTTTAGTCCTTTAACCCTTAGCTGCCTAACTTGCCTGCAGCCTGAACCTCAGCGGCCTGCTCTTCCCCTGTTTTGTAATGGGGTACGCGAATCACCAAACGCTTGGCGCGTTGAATGAAGCTGTTGTTGCCTTTCACCTCCTGCTCCCAGTAATCGTCGGCCAGCGCAATGTTCTTATCCATTTCCAGTTCGAAGGCTGCCTGAGACACGGCCCCGCCGAAAATGTACAGTTTGTCGTTCACTACGCGGAAATCGCCAGCATTGCCTCCCCACGGAATGCCGAACATGATGCCGTTGGCACAATAGCCGCCATACTGCGGAATGTATTTGGTGGGTTCTGCATCAAACAGGGCCTTGTGTTCAGCGCTTGAAAAGTGAAAGTCGACTTCCTGATAGGTGCTGCTGAATTCAGGTTTGCCCTGCACATAAGCGTTTTGCGTGAAATACGCCACGACATCCGCGCCAAACAACATCAGGCGATCCGCGCCTTCCATTTCAGCCGCATTCACGGGTGTCAATTCGCTGGCCGGGTTTTGGGCAGTCACCGCGCTGCAGCCGCTCAGGCCCAGCACCAGGCCTGCAGCAATCAGAAACTTTTGGGTGCGTGTAATCATCAAAATACTTCTCCTGTGCGTGGTTGAATCAAGTCGGTGAACTGACCTGTTTCACAGAAAACAGTTCCGGCAGGGTCTTCGAGATAGGGTGCCGGCCAGCCCAGCAAGGTACTGGCCTGTTCGCAGCGGTCACGAAGATCGCGCGCGTTGTCACCGCCCAGGTGGACGATACCGTAGCGATAACTGCGCAGCCATTTGAAGTCCCTGTGCAGTTCTTTGGCATCTTTGGGATATTCGAACAGTAAAGCATCCGGGAAGGCTTTTCGGAAGGCGGCTTTTCGCGCAAAGCTGGGAAACGGCACCGTGGCTTTCGGGTCGAATGACCGGTAGACAAAGCTTGCAGTGGCCCCAGCGGTGGGCACCTTGCGTGGCAGGGTGGCTGGGTCCATGCCATGCGCCAGGGCAAACGCGATCTCATGCAAATCGATGCCGTCCACACGCAAATACAAGTCAGAAAACTGAGAAGCCATACGTGGGTTGAATTCAATTACCGTGATTTTGTCGGTGGCCTGATCATGAAAAAATTCCATGTTGAACAGGCCGTGATCAAAACCAACTGCATTCAGAAAACGTCGGGCAACATCGGCTGCACGAGCCTGCACATCGGTGCCTAACTTGCTGGGGTATTCAAAGCGCATGAAAGCGTCGGTGTTCGGGTACATGATTTCATCAACCACACCCAAGGGTCGAACCTCACCCTGCCACACGTAACCATCCAGGTTGTATTGCCGCCCGCGCATCGGCGCCTCCAACATCATGCTGTGCGCAGTGCCTGCTTCGGGAAGGCGTTTTTTTGCAACCCGTTCGAAAGGTTCCACCAGGTGCTTGATCACCCAGAGTTCCCAGGGGCCAAAGCGTGTGTGGTCGTGAAGTTCCTGGGCACTTTTAACTTGTCGTGACAGCACCGAGAATGCGGCCTTCACGGGTTTCACAAATTGCGGGTATTCAATGCCTTGCGGCACTGGGCCGCCATAGGCCGCGTTCAAGCGCGCAAAAGGCAGGTTCGCTTCCGGTGCAACTTGTTGTAAGACCTCACGGGCATGTAATTTGTGTTGACAGGCCAGAATCGCATTCACAGGTGTGCCGGGCCAGCCCATTTTCTCGGCCAGAAGGGCAGCGCACAGCGCACCGAACTGCTCATGGCTGGATGCCACGGCTTTGGCGCCGTGCAATTTCGCTAGTAACGCGGCTTTGGCCACAAAGCGTTCCGTGTCAAACCAGGCGAGGCGCGCATTGCTCGGGAACGTGAACAAGTCGAAACCCGAAACCACACTGGGCCATTGCTTGCGAAGCCGGTCGGCCCCCAAGGCATCCCAGTCGTAGTTGAACAGCAGCAGCGTTTTAGGATGAGGCATGAAAAGGCGAATCAGGATTAGCGTGGAATGTCGTTGAGCGACCAGTCGTACTCTGTATACGCAAGCGGCAGTGATTTGGATGCGATTTTATCGACTATTTCTGGTGTGGACCCCATGTCTTTGGCCCATTTTGCAAATACATCCTTCACTTCTTTGAAACCCTGGTGACCCTTTTCAAAGTCTTCAGCGAACCATTTGAAAATTGGGCTGACCTGCAATTCGCCGTTCTTGACACGGTTGCGGCTCGGGTCACTTAAAAACCTGCGCATGCCATCGTCCAACTGGGCATTCAGTTTTGTGGCGGTGAAGGCTTCGTTGCGCAAGGCCGGGCAGCCAATGCTGGCACAGTTCACTGCGGCATGAACCCGTGGCTCTTTGTACTTGGGGCGAAGTTGTTCGTGTTCAATCCAGTCGAGGTGATGCTTCTCACCCAACAGGGTAAAAAATTCCTGTTTCCAGGGGCTGCTGAACACGCCACCAATTTCCTTGATGGATTTGATTTTTGGATACTTGGTCAAAATCAATTCAATGGTAAATCCATTGTAAGCGTTGATTAAAAATGCCATTTGCTGATTTCTGGAGAACCCGTTGAACTCGGCCTGGCTAACCGAGGACCAATCATTCAACACTGTTTTCAATGCCTGCCGGTCTTTTTGAAAGCCAGCGTAATCCACAGCGGTTTGTTTGTTGTCGGGTAACCACTTCACATGCTTGGCCAGCAAGCTGTTCCATGTCGTGTAGTTGTGATCAAACTCGGAAGCGAAGCTGGTGCCGCTGACCAACAAGGCCAAAGTCAGCATCAGTGTTTTGACAAATTTAAGCATGACGGATGAAGCAATAGGTAATTTGGAGTTGCATGTATTGAGCGTATTCGCTCGGTAAGGCAATTTGGTTACACTACCGCAGATTAATCGCCTCAGTTTCGCCAAATCATCTGGAGTTGCCATGCCTGCTGTTCCGGTCACCATAGCCATGCTGTTGATCAGCAATATTTTCATGACCTTTGCATGGTACGCCCATTTGAAAGACATGAGCCAGAAGCCCTGGATTATTGCGGCTTTGGTCAGTTGGGGCATTGCCCTGTTTGAATACCTGTTTCAGGTGCCTGCAAACCGGATCGGATACACCGTATTATCGGTGGGGCAGTTAAAGGTGATGCAGGAAATCATCACGCTGACCGTGTTTGTACCGTTTGCGGTTTTCTATATGAAAGAGCCGTTGAAACTAGATTATTTGTGGGCTGGATTGTGCCTGGTGGGTGCGGCTTACTTTATTTTCAGAGACAAGCTTTAGCAGTGACCGCGCTTTGCCTAAACGACTTTTTGATCAAGTTGCGCCATGAAGTGTTCAATGGCCCGTGTAAACCGTTGACCCTGACCACCTTTCTCTGCAGCCAAGATTCGACCTGCGGCCAGAAGCTCGAGTTGCCGTGGTAATTCCTCTTCCGTGGACTGAACGATGACAGGAGTGTGTTCACAATACTCGAGCAAAAAGCGGGCTGTGTTTTCTGCTTTGGAATCAATCACGTTCAGGTCGGAGATGAGAAGCTGACAGCCTCCGCTTGAGGCTTTTAGCTGTGCCAAACTCCTGAAATATTTCACCTCAACCCGGTCTGCAAGCAGGCGTGTCAAATGCGTTTCGAGAACAAAACGATGCATTTCGAAGTCTTCGAGGCAGAAAATTACGGGTTTCATGCGTTTATAGAATTTAGGCGGTAACATTTGCATCGTAAGAGAAATACATCCGGGGTGAGAAATCGAGCGAATTCTTATCCCTCACAATGGGGTTGTTGCACAGGGGAAGTTCAATGTTGATCGACGTGTTGTTGTTCATAGCCGGCCTGGCTTTGCTGATTTTGGGGGCCAATGTACTGGTGCGTGGTGCATCCAATCTCGCTTTTTCGTTTGGTATTTCCCCACTGGTGGTGGGCTTGACAGTGGTGGCGTTTGGCACCAGTGCGCCCGAAGTCGCAGTGTCGGTTGGCGCGGCGCTGGCGGGTACCACCGACATTGCGATTGGCAACGTGGTGGGCAGCAATATTTTCAATGTGCTGTTTATTTTGGGTCTAAGCGCCATGATCACACCTTTGGTGGTGAACCTTCAATTGATTCGCCAGGAAGTGCCAATCATGATTGGTGCTTCAGTGTTGCTACTCCTGTTAAGTCTGGATGGGCAACTGTCGTGGAGCGATGGCGGCATTCTTGCAGTGCTCATGGTGGCTTACACCGCTTTTCTTGTTATTCAATCCCGCTCGCAAGTCAAAGCCACGCAAACCGAATTTGATGAAGAATTGCACCCGGCTGAGCAAGGCAGTTTGGATTCCAAATTGCCAGTGCAGTTGGCCTTGATTGTATTGGGATTGGGTTTGCTGGTCTTGGGTTCGGAATGGTTGGTCGGCTCGGCCGTGGTGTTCGCCAAGGCCATGGGTGTGAGCGATGTGGTCATTGCGCTGACAATCGTGTCTGCTGGCACTTCGATGCCCGAAGTGGCCACATCAATTGCGGCAGCGCTCAAGGGCGAGCGCGATATCGCAGTGGGCAATGTGGTGGGCAGTTCCACTTTCAATATTTTTGCCTGCCTGGGTATTTCAAGTCTGGTCGCAGCTCCGGCAGGTTTACAGGTCGCGTCTTCTCTGCTTGCATTTGACATGTGGGTGATGTTGGCGGTGGCGTTTGCTTGCCTACCAATCTTTTTGACCGGACGCGAAATTGCACGTTGGGAGGGCGGTGTGTTTTTGGCCTATTACACCGCTTACGTGGTGTATTTGATTCTCGATGCCCAGGGGCATGACGCCTTGGATTTGTATTCGAACACCATGCTGAGTTTTGTCGTGCCAATCACAGTGATCACCTTGGTGGTCAGCTTGTTGCGCAGAAAAAGTGGGGAGGAAAATTCAAACGCTTGAACTCGACGTGTTTAGCAGCATTGATCACTGGATTCAGGGACTTACGCCCCCTTTCTTAAAGGCGTACATTGGTATCGTGTATTGACCTGCAGTACAGCTTGATCAGGAGAAGGCTTTGAAAATAGCCCCCACCGTTGTTGCCGTTGGTTTGTGCGTGTTTACTTTGGGCGGTGTTGCTCAAGCTGCAAACACTGAGAGTGATTTGCCCGTCTGGCTTCAAGAGCGTTTTGAGCCTGTGCATTACGATTTAACCCGAATGGTGGACAACACTGCTCGAAATATTGATCAGTTTTTTGGCACCGAAGACAGCCTGTTTGTTGAAAACCAATCTTTTCTTCGGGTTGCACTGGACACCCGGCTTCAACCCGGTGATTCCAAGCTTGATCCCAGCGTTCGCTTTCGGGTCGACATGCCCACCACCAAAAAGCGGTTGCGCCTCATTATTGAAAGCGACATTGAAGAGCCCTTGGGTCGTCTTTCCGAGCAAGGTATTCGCGAGGTGCGCGGGGGCGAACGTTTTGATACCAACAATTCGGCAGTTGGCCTGGAGCAGCGCTCATCCAAGGACCCCAAGCAGGCTTGGGTACAAGGCTTGGGGCTGGGGGTGAAGTTTGGTGCACCACTTGATCCTTACCTGCGTTACTCTGCCCTGAGGCAATGGAATTTCAGCGAGAGCAAATGGCAAATCAATTCATCGAGCCGGGTGACCCAATTCAACCAACGCGGCTTGCAAGTGCGCACGAATTTCGATTTGAATAAACCGCTTGATGAGGAAAAAACACTGCGTTTTCAAACCTATGCCGAATATGAGGAAATGAGGGATTCCACGGTGTTTTCTCAAACCGCTGAAATTAACCGCGTGCTGAATTCGCGCACAGCGTTGCGATACGCGTTGATTGTTGTGGGCGAGGACCGCGGAGAGAACACCATCAAGGACTATATTTTGCAAGCCTACTATCGGCGTGACATTCACAAGAATATTCTGTTTATGGACATCATTCCCGAAATCCATTTTCCGACCGAAGGCAATCGTGATCCCTATGTGGCATTGACCTTTCGCCTGGAAGCATTTTTCAGAGGCAACTTCAGCCGTTCCAAATGACACACAACACGCTTTACCTTCAACACGACAATTTAAGGCTTAGTGCCATGGCAGAGGGGCCTGACCAAGGGCCTGTCGTCATGCTGGTACATGGTTTTCCCGACACGCCACACAGCTGGAACGGCGTGACCAAGGGGCTGGTGCAAGCGGGCTACCTTGTGGTTCGGCCGTGGCTTCGGGGGTACACCATTGGCTCGGTCAGTCCGGACGCGAATTATGATCCTTTCAACGCCGGGCTTGATTTGCTGGCGTGGCGAAATCTGTTTGAAGGGCGAGAGGTTCATTTGGTGGGGCATGATTGGGGGGCTGTGGCCGGTATGGCTGCTGCGGTTACCGACCCGCAGGCATGGACAACCCTCAGCTTGCTGGCCATTCCACCATTTCAAAAAGTGGAAAGAGCCTGGCGATTGTTGCCCAAGCAGCTTGTACTCTCAGCCTACATGCTTGAGATGCAATCAGCCAAGGCCCCAGCCAGGTTGGTGGCCAACCAGTTTGGTCGAATTCGGGCCTTCTGGAACAGTTGGTCTCCGGGGTGGAAGTATTCGGAGTCCGAAATTCAGCCGGTACTGGATGCGTTTTCAAATCCGGGTGTGGCTTGGGCAGCAACACGCTACTATCGCTCGCTGTTCACCTTGCACCGAGCTGCGACCCGCTCTATTTATGCCCTGTCCAGAAAACCGTTGAAGGTGCCCACGCTGGTACTGGCAGGTGAAAATGATGGCTGCATGCAGGCGGCCCTGCTGAAGCCTATGGTTGAAGTGGGATGTTTCCCCAAGGGTGTAAGGACCAGCATTCTCCCCGCCTGTGGTCATTTTCTTCAAGCCGAGCAACCGGGCGCCGTGCTGCAAGAACTTCTTGCGCATCTGTGTGGTCAAGATAGAATTCACTGAATCGATTTTAAAGCAGTACGTCCATGCCCTCCGTTTTTGCGCTGTTTGCCTTTGTATTGCTGGTTGTCGGGGGTTACGGTTACATCAACCAACCTGCTCAGGAGCCGCCCTGGAATCAGGTCATTCCAGGTTTCGCCTTTTCTCCGTATCAGGCTGGGCAAAGTCCGATTGACAACATCGAACCCAAGCTTGAAGACATCAACCGGGACTTGTCATTGCTGGCGGGTAAAACGCTGGCCATTCGCACCTACACCGTGGCTGGTGTATTCGGAGAAATTCCTGCGTTGGCCAAGGCGCACAACATCAATGTGGCGCTTGGGGCCTGGTTAAGCCCGGATCTGGCGGCCAACGAAAAAGAGCTTGAGCGTTTGCTCGAAGTGGCGCACAGCCCACCTTACAACGTGGTCCGATTGATTGTGGGCAACGAAGCCCTGCTGCGAGAAGACCTGAACCTGAAGCAAATGACTGCTTACCTGGACCAGGTGCGCGCTGAAACGGATATTCCTGTGAGCACTGCAGAGCCCTGGCATGTGTGGCTGAAAAACCCGGAGTTGGCTGAGCACGTGGATTACCTGGCCGTCCATTTACTGCCCTTTTGGGAAGGCATCGCCTTGGATGATGCGGTCGATTTTTCAATCAACACCTACAAGCGATTGCAGTTGGCATTTCCCGGAAAACCAATTGTGGTCACCGAAGTGGGCTGGCCCAGCAATGGGCGCACCATCAAACAGGCTGATGCATCCCAGGCCAATCAGGCCAAGTTTTTGCGTCGATTCATCCAGCGCGCAGAACAAGAGAACATGGTGTTCTACGTGATGGAAGCTTTCGATCAACCCTGGAAGTCAGACATTGAAGGCAGTGTGGGCGGACACTGGGGCGTGTTTGATTCGTTCCGCGAACCAAAGTTTGAGCCCGATCGACCGATTATTGCCATACCGCAATGGAAGTTGCTCGCCGCCGCGTCTATCGTGGTGGCGTTGATGATGACTTTCCTGTTGCTCATTGATAGCAAAACCCTGCGAGACAGCGGGCGAACCTTCTTGATCTTCAATGCATTTGTCATTTCATCCCTGATTATTTATGTGATTTACGATTTCACCTTGCAGTACCACACCTGGGCCAGTGTGGCGATCTCGGTATTTTTGCTGCTGGGCGTGGTGGGTGTGTTTGTGATTGTGATGTCGGAGGCCCATGAATGGGCCGAGGCGATGTGGTACAGCACCAGGCGCAGGCTGTTAACTTTGCCCAAAGGTGTAGAGGTCGACGTTCTGAGTGCCGCGCGTTACCAGCCTTTCGTATCCATTCATGTACCGGCGTATGAAGAGCCGCCTGAAATGCTGATCGACACCTTGAATGCACTGGGCCGGCTCGACTATCCCCACTTTGAAGTCATTGTGGTGGACAACAACACCAAAGACGAAGCCACTTGGCGGCCCGTGCAGGCGCATTGTCAATACCTGGACCAACATCCAAACAAGCGCTTCCGCTTTTATCATGTCAGCCCCTTGAGTGGCTACAAGGCGGGGGCTTTGAACTATGCTTTGGAGCGAACCTGCCCACAAGCGGAGGTGGTGGCTGTCATTGATGCTGACTACAAAGTGTTGCCTCACTGGCTGAAAGACCTTGCTCCCGAGTTTGAGAAGCCCGAGATTGCGATTGTGCAGGCCCCTCAAGACTACCGCGACGGCAAGGACAGCGCATTCAAATCTGTGTGCTATGCCGAGTACAAGGGCTTTTTTCATTTGGGCATGGTGACCCGCAATGAGCGCAACGCCATTATCCAGCATGGCACCATGACCATGGTTCGTCGCTCTGTACTTGAACAGGTGGGGCGCTGGGGTGTCAGCACCATTACCGAAGACACTGAATTGGGACTTCGAATTTTTGAGCAGGGCCATGAAGCGGTGTATATCGACCAAAGCTATGGGCATGGTTTGATTCCCGACACTTTCACCGATTACAAAAAACAGCGACATCGCTGGGCTTATGGCGCCATGCAAATTCTGCGTGAACATGCTGGTCAGTTACTGGGTACCCGGCCAAGCAAACTCAGTGCAGGTCAGCGCTATCATTTCGTGGCGGGTTGGTTGCCCTGGATTGCCGATGGCATCAATCTGATTTTTACGCTGCTGGCCGTGCTCTGGTCCGGGTTGATGTTGTTCGATCCGCTCACGTTCAATGCGCCACCGCTCCTGATCAGTGTGGTGCCCATCATGTTTTTTGCGTTCAAGATCACCAAACTGTTTACTCTATATCTGGTGCAGGTCAAGGCCAGTTTTGGAACAGCTTTGGCGGCTACGCTCGCGGGTTTGTCGCTCAGTTACGCCATTGGACGGGCCACCTTGTCGGGTTTGTTTGTGGGCCGAAAAATTCCGTTTATTCGAACCCCCAAAATGGCCAATCGAATGGCCTTGTTGTATGCAGTGAATGCAGCACGCGATGAATCTGTTTTGGCATTTGTGTTGTTGTGTGCAGTGGGACTGATTTATTTCCAGTTGGGCTTTGATTCCAGAGAAAACTTGGCCTGTGTGCCTGGTGTTGGTTTCTCAAAGTTTACCTTTTGTTGCGGCGTTGGTCGTTTCCTTACTTAGTGCTGCGCCCGGTCGGGCCGTGGCGCACAATGAAATCGGTGTGAAGCAGTCATGAGTTCTACGGATACAGCGTTACGGAGTAATCTCGCTCTGACTGTCGGAGGAGCCGCAGAAGTATCCAAGTGGCGTTTAAGCGGCCAATTGCTGTTGGCCTTGATTTTTTTAAACTCGACACTGTGCTTCTCGGCCATTTGGCCCACGGTGTATGTGTTGCCTGATCTGGGCGTGTCCTCCGAGTTTGTGTGCCTGGTCATGTTGCTGTCCGCTTGGGTGGCCGTGTTTGGCAAGCCTTCCGCCCGGGCGCTGGGTGTAATCTCCGCTGTGTATCTTCTGATGGCCTTTGGCCATTATGCCGATGTGGTGGTGCCCAACCTTTTGGGGCGCCCGGTGAATTTGTACTGGGATGTGCCGCAGCTTCCACGCTTTGTTTGGGTTACGGTTCAAGGCTTGCCTGTGTGGTTGACCGTGCTGGTTACGCTTCTGGCTTGTGCAGCTGTGTGGGCTTACTTCCGCCTGTTGCGGGTTGCCATGTACACCGTGAGCAATGCGGTGCAACCCGTTGCCAGAACGTTGTGGTTCTGGAGCGCCTTGATGCTGGCTGGTGCAGTGGTGCTGCTCAATTATTCCGAAGACCCCGACAAACCCACCTTTGTCTCCAAGGCGGTGTTGCCTGTCTACTGGAAGGAGGCCATGAAGCTGCTCGACATTCTGGTGCCCTCGCGCAAGGCACAATTGCTACCTGCCACGACAGTGATTGACGAGACCCTCGCCAACCCGCACAGCCCCGCATTGGCAGCATTGAACAACCGCGATGTGCACATGATTTTTCTGGAAACTTATGGTGCTGTGCTGTACGACCAAAAAGATTCCTCCGCAGCCGTTGCACACACTCGCGCACAACTGGAAAAGTCGATTCTGGAAAGTGGCCGCAATGTCGTGTCGGCGTTTTATGTGTCGCCGACCATTGGTGGTGCAAGCGACCTTGCGCACTTGTCGGTGTTGTCGGGCATTGATTTGAAAGACTCGCGCAAACATGATGTGCTGTTAACCACCCAGCGGCCGACCTTGCTCGATGTATTTGAGCGGGAGGGTTACGAAACGTTTGGCCTTTATCATTCCGTAGGCTGGGAGTGGGTGGAACGTGCGTTTTACAGCTTTGACCAATACATTGATGGCCCTGCCTTGAACTACGAAGGCCCGGCATTTGGTTTCTGGAAAATTCCGGATCAGTTCGCTGCAGCCCGTGTTGAGCAGTTATACCCGCGCGATGAAAAGGCCAAACCCCGGTTTACTTTTTTTCCGACCATTTCCAGCCACTTTCCGTTTCATCAAGTGCCGCCGTATCAGCCTGACTGGAAAAAGCTGTTGAGCCCCCAGCCATTCGATTCGGCAGCCGCAGCCCGCGCACAAGCCGAGCCAGTGAATTGGGAATACATGAAGCCTGATTACCTGCGTACGATCAACTACACCAATACGTGGCTGGCAGGTTATTTCAGTCAGCCCGAGCCCCGAGAAACTGTGTATGTAATGATTGGTGACCATCAGCCTACGGGCAGTGTGTCGCGAGAACCGACGCCATGGGATGTGCCTGTGTTTATTGTTTCAAAAGACAAGTCACTGCTGGACCGTTTCAAAGCCATGGGCTTTACTGATGGATTGACGCCGAAGAAGCGAGTACCCTTAGGGACTTTGAATGAACTGACTGCCACGTTGCTGAAAGGCTTTGGCAACTAGTTCCGTGAAATTCCTCAACAAGGAGATATCAATGGGTTTGAGAATTAATGACGTGGTACCCAACCTTAGCCTGGAAACAGACCAAGGCAGTTTTATGTTGCACGATTTCATCGGCGACAGCTGGACCATTCTTTTCAGTCACCCCAAAGACTTCACCCCCGTGTGCACTACCGAGTTTGGTGCAGTGGCACAGCTGGCCGAGGAATGGAAAAAACGCAGTACGAAAGTCATTGGATTGTCTGTTGACGGTGTTGAAGAACACACCCAATGGAAAGGTGACATTGAGAAATTTTCCGGTGCGAAAGCAAACTTTCCAATCATCGCTGACAAGTCGCTTGAAGTGTCGAAGGCGCTGGACATGTTGCCCGCAAATGCCTACTTGCCTGATGGCCGCACGGCTGCCGATTCAGCCAGTGTGCGCGTGGTGTTCATTTTCAGTCCAGACAAAAAAATGCAGCTGTCGATGACTTATCCCATGTCAGTGGGAAGAAATTTTGCGGAAGTGTTGCGTGCGCTGGATGCGCTTCAGGCCACGTATGGCAAGCCGATTGCAACGCCGGCGAACTGGGTTCAGGGGCAGGATGTGATTGTTGCCTTGTCGCTGAACAATGAACAGGCCACCGAGAAATTTGGCAGCATTGACATCAAGTTGCCTTACCTGCGCACCACCAAGATGCCAGGTTAATCGTTGCATTAGCCTTGTAGCGGTTGAGCGAGTATCCAAAGGCCCACGCTGGTGAATACCACCATCAAAACCAGCATGGGCAGCTGGCTTAATGTGGCGCGCCTGTTGCTGCGTTCAAGTTGCAGCGCCTGCTGGTGGGCCAACCACACTGCGGCAACATGTCCGACCAGAATCAGCAGTACCTGGCTGGTCCAGATATTGGCCATGTCGGGCAACCAGGGCAAGCGCCCCGTGATTGCGCTACCAAACAGATTCCAGCCCCATCCGAAGGGATCAGACACCAACCCCCGAATTTTTAAACCCTGACTGAACAGCAAGGTGTAGTAGTGCGTCAGGTGATAAACCACGGCGATGGGTACCAGGCTTGGTAAATAGCGGCACAGGAGCAAAGCGATGGGTTGTTTGCTACCAGTCAGCATGCGCCCCAGGGCAATGAACAGCACGAACAGAAGCAAGTAGAAAAATGGCGATACGATCAGCAAGGCCATTTCCCAGGCAATAAACCACGGGCGCACTTGCGGATAAATTTTAAGCGGATGATCGCCAAAGGCAGCGGTTAAGATACCCCAGGGGTCTTGCCAGAAAACATTGAAGTACACCGCAGTTTCCCGCAGCCCATCGTAAGCGGTGGACGATAACAAAAACAACACAAACAGACACTGTGCGGGGTGCCACAGGCGCAAGCGGCGAAGGTCAGAAAAGGGCAGGGCAATTCGCCAGCGGTATTTTCCATCGCTGCTGCGTGTTCGGCGCAGCGGTGTGCAGGCTGCAAATAGTCGAAACAACACTGCGAACAATTCACCACGTTGCAACCAGCGGCGGGTGCCCCACAGCCACATACCTGCCAAATTAAAAATACCGAAAGCCAACAGCAGCAATGCAAGCTTTCGCGGCGTGCTGTGAAAAAACAGTTCAATGGCGATCAGGCAAACCAGTTGTGCAAACGCAGGCCAATGGCCCAGCCAGCGTGGGTATTTTCGAACTCCAATCCAGCCGCGAGGCAGCAAAAAACGCCAGGGATGTTGGTGCTTGTACCAGTCACCAATCAGCATGGACGCGTAAGCACCACCCAGTACAAACAGAATCCAGAAGAAGGTCATGTTGAAGTTGCGATGACTGTCGTTGCTGCCCACCAAGCCTGTGACAATGCAGAACAGCAAGACGCTAAGCCACAATGCGGAGCCCGCTGCGCGTGCCCTGTCGAGCCATCGCGCGGGCCAGGCTGGTAAGGGCAGGGTGCGGTATGCGTTCAGCCCACTGAGCAGTTTGCTGCCGGGCTGACCGCCGATTGCCAACAATGCGAACGACAACACCAGCGCCAACACAGAGCCTGCAATGTACAGCCCATACGGCATGGGCAGTTGCACAGGTTCACCGAAGGCGTGTGCCAAGGCGGTGGCCGGCGCCGCAAGCAGCACGGTGCCCAGCAATGGCGCAATCATTTGGGATTGTTGCGGTAGTAAACGTTCTCCCACATGCGCACATAGGCCTCGGCGCTGTTGTACAGTGCATCAATCGCCTCGCCGCCGCCTTCCAGACGCACTTCTTCAACAAAGTCGGCCACCATGCCGTAGTGGGCCATGCCCACTTCATCGATGTGCCAGAACTTGCCGCTTTCCGGAATGGTCAACATGTTCACTTTCATGGCTGGCAAGGACTGATAACGCGGACCCCAACCTTCACCACGGAACAGGGTGAATGGGTATTGAACCGGCACACTGTCGCCACCACGTGGGCCAGGGTGTCCACCAAAGCCATTGCCATCTGCGCCATAACCGAGGCCAAGCAAGGTGTTGTTCAAGCCCGCCTTGTTGCGCCAGAACTTCAGCTTCTCCAGAAATTCCACGTGCTTGATGCCATTGCCTTTGTAGGGGTAAATAACACCGCCACTTTTGAGCATACGCACCGCCTGGTCGCTGGTCAGGCCACCGTGCGCATCGTGTGAGGAAGCCATGGGGTAGGGCGGGTTCATGGTCTCGGCCAGGTCCAGCATGATGTCTTTGCTGTGGTAGGCCGCATGGTCAATGTCAATGACAAAGCCACGGTTCATCAGCGCCGTGAGTGCATACTGGCCAAGGTCAGTCACCGTGCGCGCATTGCAACGTTTGCCATCGGGGTACAGCGGAGTAATGCCGCCCACAGCTCCAAGCAGCATTTTGGTGAGCGCATTGCTGCTACTGCCGGGTACAGCGGTCGTCATGTTGGTACCAGGTTCACGCACCGAGGGTTCGTTCTCTGGGAAGTCGCGACACTCGGTGGTTTTCCAGAAAGCACCGGTGTCCAGAAAGTTCAGGAAGTTGATGACGTCGCCACTGAAAATACCGGCACCGCCCAAGGAACTGTCGATGTCGTGAAACGGGTACACATGGCGCGCACCCAGCGCCCACAGTTTGTCGATTTCGGCGTCAATTTGTGCCTGGTCACATTTGCGGATTTCGCCGCCACCGGGCAACATGGTGACGCCACAGTTGAACACTTGCGCCACTTCAACACCCAGTACCACGGCCAGTTTGCCTTCATTGGCCACCTTGCGCGCTTCGGCCGGGGTTTTCACAATTCTGTACCAACCTTTGCCAGGGCCGCCAAATTGCGCATCCACATAGTCTTGCACGTCATACAGGTATTCCACCTGTTTGGTGGCAACGCTCATGTCGTTGCAATCGGCTTCAGGTTTGCCTGCGTAGGTTTGACCCACTCGGCACAGGGCGGCAATGTTGGTGCCGTGGTTGACCATTACACGCAAACCTGCGCGCCATGCCCGTTCAACCCAGGCGTGGTACATCACCTGGTGGGTCAGGAAGTTGCGGCGAGGCCAGTCTACAAATGTGGGCCAACCTTGTGTGTCGTGCTGGGCGCCCGGTGTGGTTTCCAGAATGTTGTTGGCATCGCGTATGCCGTTGGGTCCGTGAAAAGCCTCGCAACTGCCCAGCGCATGCGGAATACCAAAGCGGTGCACTACCTCGCCATACAGCACGCCGCCTGCGGAGGGGCCAACACTGCCATCCAGCGACATTTCGCTGGACATGCCCATGTGGGTGTGAGTGTCAGCAAAACCAATGATGGGTTGATTTTCGCCACGGCCTTTGTAGGGTGTGCCCTCCATGGCAGTGGGCATTTCGGGATAGGCGGCGCAGTCGCTGGCGGGGGCCAGTTTGAATTGTGTACGTTCGGTTTGTTCAGTGCTTGTGGTTAGCCCGGCTGTTTCGTCCAGCGCCAGGAACCGACCTGCCGTGTCAGTGAAGGTGAACTGGCTTTTTTCTTTGTCAAAACTGGCCTGCCACACGGCTGCGTCGGTGGGTTCTGCGCTGGCCACCAGCGTATTGCCTTGCGCAGTGATCATTTGCCGGTCGCTGCCGTAAATGAGGTACTTGCCCAATTCAGTGGGGCGCATGGTGAAGTTTTCAGCTTGCGTGGCGGGGCCTGCGGCATAGCGGGCAGCGGCGGGCTGTACAAACTGCCTGCTGAATGCTGATTGCAAACCGAAGCAGCCGTTGGCCACCGAGAATTCTGACAATTGCAGGGGTGTCTCGCTGGGATTGACTGGCTGGCCCGGGGCATTGGCGCTTGTTGTTGAATCACCGCTTGAGAGGCAAGCGGACAGGAGTGCTGCTGTGGCGCCAAGGGCGAGAAGTGCTTTCACATTCATCAGACAAAACCCCATTGAAATTTTTGGTGGTGATTTGCTGTTACTGAAGGTGATCAAGATTTAGATGTGTTTGTGACACGGAGAATGCCAGTAATGTAAAAAGGCCGACACATCCAAAGCAGGGCGGAAATGAAAAAAGCCTGAGCTTTTAAACTCAGGCTTTTTGTATCTCGTGGTGGGTCGTGCGAGATTCGAACTCACGACCAAAGGATTAAAAGTCCTCTGCTCTACCAGCTGAGCTAACGACCCACATTTCGCTTTTGGGCGTTGGCCCTCAACCGAAGACCGCGATTATGGCCAAGTTTTTAAAAGTGGTCAAGCCCCGCGCGGGTAAAAAGCCACTATTTTTTGGCTGAAATCACGTAAGGGTTTGAAATCCTGAAACGTTTTAGAATTTCAATTTCGCGGTTTTCCATCAATTCGGCTTGATTGTCGCTTTCGTGCACATAGCCTTGGGCGTGCAGGCAGCCGTGAATGATCAGGTGGGCCAGGTGGTCAATCGGGTCCTTGCCCTGCTCGGCGGCTTCGCGCTCGACCACGGCGGGGCAAATGACGATGTCGGCCATGAATACTGGCAGGCCAGAATCCGCGCCAAGGTCGGGCATGTCCATGGGAAAAGTCAGCACATTGGTGGCGTAGTCTTTGCCCCGGAAATCATTGTTCAGTTGCCGGCCTTCTTCCTCACCCACCAGTCGAATGGTGATGTCGGCCCTGTCCATAAAACAGGCTTTTGCCCAGCGGCGAATGCGGCTGTTGTCCACTTCCGAGAAGGGAGGGTGGTCGGCTTGCATGGCCCATTGAATGGCCACACTAACCGGCGCTGTGGTTTTACTGGTGTTTCTACTCGTCATTGGTTTCACCAGCATTGCTGGTTCGTTCAGGGTTGTGGAAACGCTCGTAGGCTTCAACAATGCGGGCCACCAACGGGTGGCGCACTACATCTGCGCTGGTGAAGTAGGTCATGGCAATGCCTTTGACATTGCGCAGCACATGCTGGGTTTGTACCAAACCACTTTGCTGACCGCGTGGCAAGTCAATCTGTGTGACGTCACCGGTGATCACGGCTTTGCTTCCAAACCCGATTCGGGTCAAAAACATTTTCATTTGTTCGGGGGTGGTGTTTTGGGCTTCGTCCAGAATGACGAATGCATGGCTCAGCGTGCGGCCGCGCATGTAAGCAAGCGGCGCAATTTCAATCACGTTGCGCTCAAACCATTTTTGCACACGGTCGAAACCGGCCAAATCGTAAAGCGCATCGTACAGAGGGCGCAGGTAGGGGTCTACTTTCTGGTTCAGGTCACCTGGCAAAAAGCCAAGGCGTTCGCCAGCTTCCACGGCGGGGCGAGTCAAAATAATTCGCTTTACGCTGTCGCGTTCCAGTGCATCCACGGCGCAAGCCACGGCCAGGTAGGTTTTTCCGGTACCGGCCGGGCCAATACCAAAGGTCAGGTCGTGATCAAGCACTGCCTTCAGATAGTCTTTCTGGCGTTCAGTGCGGGGCTGCAGGTCGCCTTTTTTGGTGCGCAACACCACGGGTTCTTCGGCGCCGGCGATCACCGGAACATCCTTTTTTGTGCTGGCCACGGTATTGGTGTTTTTCAGTTCAACCAAGGCCAGTTGAATTTCGTCGGCAGTAACCGGCTTGTCACTTTTCTCGAAAAAATGATTGATCAGGATAAAAGCCTGCTTGGCATTCTCCTTGTCGCCCACCACATTCAAGGTGCCGTTGCGTCGCGCAATTTTTACATTCAATGCGGCTTCAATTTGCCGAAGGTTGGCGTCCACAGGGCCACACAGGTTGGCCAGCTTGTGGTTGTCGTCTTCGGGGGCGTGCCATTCACTGCCTTTTGCTTTCATGGGGTGCTTCTAGAAAAGTTGAATCTGTATTTTAAGCATTCAATCTTCCATTTGCCGGTGGCGCGGCGGGAAACTGACGCGCATCAAGGTACCCGGCCTGTCGGGGTGGCTGGATTTCGGATTGTCATGAATGGTGACGTTGGCATCGTGTTGATGTGCTGTTTCCTGCACAATGGCGAGCCCCAGGCCTGAGCCATCCTCGCTGGTGCCCAGCACGCGGTAAAAACGGTCGAACACCAGGTTGCGCTCGCTTTCAGGAATGCCAGGGCCATCGTCCTCCACTTCCAGCACAATGGCTTCGCGTTGGGGGCTGTCGTCCACCCGCACGGTCACACAACCTTCCTCAGGGGTGTAGCGCAGGGCATTTTCCACCAGGTTTTTCATCATCTCGGTCAGCATCAGGGTTTGACCGTTCACATACACCGGGTGATCGGGTACTTCAACACCCAGGTCAATGCGTTTGTTCATGGCCTCGGGCACAAAATCGCGGGTGACCGTGCGCGCAATGTGGGTTAAATCCAGCTTTTCAAATTGCAGCACAGAGGGTGCTTCAGTGCGGGCCAGCGCCAGCAGCTGGTTGACCAATCGGGTGGATCGTTCAGTGCCCACTTTTAATCGGCGCAGGCTGCGCAGTTTGGCAGCCTCGTCGGTTTCATCGCTCAGCAATTCAACTTGCATGCGCAGGCCCGCCAAGGGTGTTTTAAGCTGATGCGCAGCATCGGCCACAAAGCGTTTTTGGGTGTCGATGGTTTGCTCAAGCCTTTCCAGTTGCTCGTTCAAGGCGGTAATGACCGGCAGCAACTCTTCGGGTGTGTCTTTCGTTTGCAGGGCACTGAGATCGTCGGGTTTTCGGGTGCGAATAATGTCAAGTAAACTGTTCAACGGGGCGATGCCTCGCGACAGACCAAACCACACCAGCAACACGGCCAGTGGCAGAATAACAAACTGAGGCAGAATCACGCCCTTGATGATTTCATTGGCCAAGCCATCGCGCTTGCCGAGTGTTTCCGCGATCTGAATCAGCATGAACCTGTTTTCGCCCACGGTGGGCAGTTCAATCCACAGGTGGCCTGCACGAAAGTCTTCGCCATTGACCACAATGTCCCGAAAATTAACCACCCCAATTTGCCGGGCCTCGCGTTGCGGAATGGGCAGGGTTCGTTCGTCGCCCAGCAAAAATTCACCACCTTTGCCAAGCACTTGAATACGCAATTGGTCAGTGCCATCGGCCAGTAAAATTTCCAGCGCTTCTTTGGGGATTGAAAACTGGTTGCTGGGCGCTTGCGCCGCCACCTCTTGGGCCAGCGCAGTGATTTTGTCGTCAAGAATATGGTCGAAGGGATCGTTGGCAATTGACTTGGCAACCAGGTAGGTCACACCAATACTCATGGGCCACAAAATGAGCAGTGGGGCCAACATCCAGTCCAGAATTTCGCCAAACAGCGAGCGGCGTTGTTGTTGCCCCGAGGCCAGTGGATTGCGTTTGTACCAAGCCAATCAGGCACCTGCCTTATGTGTTGGCGTTGGCATCGGGCGAGGCTTCTTTCTCGACAAATTTTTCAAGGCAATAACCCAGGCCACGCACCGTGGCAATTCGAACACCGTTGACTTCAATTTTTTTACGCAGGCGGTGTATGTAAACCTCAATCGCGTTGTTGCTCACTTCTTCGCCCCATTCGCACAGGTGGTCTACAAATTGTTCTTTGCTGACCAAGCGGCCCACACGTTGAAGCAGCACCTCCAGCAAACCGACTTCACGCGCTGAAAGGTCAAGCATGTCGTCGTTGATGTAGGCAATGCGCCCCACCTGGTCGAAGGTGAGTGGTCCGTGTTTCCAGATGCTGGCGCCGCCACCTGTGCCACGTCGCGCCAATGCGCGTACGCGGGCCTCAAGTTCTTTCAGGTCGAAAGGCTTGGCCATGTAGTCGTCGGCACCAGCGTCCAGGCCTTGCACGCGTTGTTCAACGCTGTCTGCTGCTGTCAAAATGAGCACAGGCATGTTGTTGCCGCGTGCGCGCAGGCGGCGCAACACCTCCAAGCCGCTCATTTTTGGCAGGCCCAAATCGAGTATCAAGATATCGTAGTTCATGGTGGTCAGCGCAGTGTCGGCGTCGCTGCCCTTGAACATGCAATCGACGGCGTAGCCGGCTTGACGCAGCGATTGCGACAAGCCCTCAGACAACAAGCTGTCGTCTTCGGCCAGAAGTATTTTCATCCCTGTCTCCTCAGTGCAGGCCGGCCAGTTTGGCTCTTTTTACCTGAACATGAATGGTGTGTATTGTCTTGATTTTAGCCTGAAAGCGCAGTGGCTTTCGCCGACTGAATTGCGTCACGGGTGTTTCGAGCCTCAAGCGCAGCAGCGCTTGCAAAATCGGCCTTGGTGCTGGCGTACAAGATGGCGCGAGAGGAATTGATCAGCAAACCCCAGCCTTGGCTGCACAGGCCATTTTTTACCGTGTTCAGCAAATCGCCACCTTGTGCGCCAATGCCAGGCACCAGCAGGGGCGAATCGCCAACGATTCCGCGAACCGTTTTGATCTCTTCGGGGTAGGTGGCACCCACAACCAAGCCAATCTGGCGGTGCGGGTTCCAAGTGGTAGTGGCCAGCTTGGCGACTGTTTGATAAAGCGGTTCGCCTTTTTCAGTGTTTAAAAATTGCAGGTCGTTGCCACCTGGGTTCGAGGTGCGGCACAGCAGAAACAGGCCACGGTCGGCATAGGCATGATAGGGCTCGACGGAATCGCTGCCCATGTAGGGGCTAAGGGTTACGCTGTCGGCCTTGTAACGCTCGAACGCTTCAATCGCGTATTGCTTGGCTGTGGCGCCGATGTCGCCGCGTTTGGCATCCAGAATGGTAGTGGCGTGTGGCGCAATTTCGTTGGCGTAAGCCAGAATGTTTTCCAGCGCCGCTTCAGCCTTGTTGGCTGCAAAGTAGGCGATTTGAGGCTTAAAGGCACAGGCGAACTCGGCGGTGGCTTTCACAATTTCGAAGCAAAAGCGTTCAATTTCTGCGGGGCTTGTGCCATAGCCTTCGGGCATGCGGGAAATGTCTGGGTCCAAGCCCACGCACAACATGGAATTGCTGTGTTGCCAACTGTCAGCCAGCCGTTGAGGAAAGGTAGAAAACTGCGAAAAACGATTGCTGGCCATTGCGTGTGAGAACAGTTGGGAAGTTCAAGTATTGTACAGGATCAGGGCAAGCCCCTAGGGCCAAGCGTGGACCGATGCACTACACTGGGGCACTTTACTGAATGATCGTTCACTTACGTGCCTGCTGCAAAATTATCCCTGCCTCAAATCCAGTTGCTTCTTGGTATTACAGCCATTTGGGGTTTGAACTGGCCTGTCATGAAGTATGCGGTGACTCAGTACCCACCCTTACATTTCCGCACCCTGTGCATGGTGTTCGGCATGGTAGCCATGTGGTTTGTGGCTCGGCAAATGAAGGTGTCGCTCAAGGTGCCGCGTGAAATGTGGGGACGTGTGGCACTGCTGTGCCTGCCCAATATGATTGGCTGGCACTTGTTTTGTATTTTGGCCGTGAAGGAACTGAGCTCGGGCCGTGCAGCGATTTTGGGCTACACCATGCCAGTGTGGGTGGTATTGACTGGTTTGATGTTCGCCCACCCGGTAGGGCGCCGTGGCTGGATCGGATTAAGCTTGGCGATGGTGGCTGCGATGTTGCTGCTCTCTTCTGAATTTGCAGCCATTGCTGGCAGCCCTCTGGGAGTGGTGCTGATGCTTATTGCTGCTGCATGTTGGGGGCTTGGTACTACGCTGATTCGGCACTATCCCACGGGTTTGCATGCCCTCACCTTTACCCATGCCATGATGCCGCCTACCATTGTGGCCATGGGTTTGGCTGGTTTTTGGTTTGAGGGAACCGATGTGGGTGCGCCGCAAGGTTGGTCGCAGTGGTGGCCAATTTTCTACAACGCTTTTGGTGTGTTCGCATTTTGCCAGGTTGCATGGTTTAGCCTGGCCAAATCGCTGCCACCCATTGTGTCGAGCTTGTCCATCATGATTATTCCGGTGGTTGGTGTGATGGCAGGGAGTTTATTCCTTGGCGAGGTACCGCATTGGCCTGACTTTGCAGCATTGGTTTTGATTCTTGGCGCGATGGCTGTGATTCTCGTGCCGGGGAGAAAGAAAGCAGTTGTCGGCTGAAGCGCGGGTTACTTGTGTCGCACAGAGCTGGTGATTAAGCGCTGGTCACCGCTGCTGTTCCTGGCCAACTCGGCATGGGTTACTTGTTCCGCACAGAAAACCGCTGAGTCCCTTTTTGAATGGATTCGTGCTCACCTCGCTCGGCAAAAGGGCGGGCCGAGTCTCGGCGTCGGCTTGTAGCCGACCGCTGCGAATCCATTCAAACGGGGCGGTTTTCTTGAAGTGCGCCCCAAGCAATCCCACTGCCGTGTTGGCTTGAACCCGCAGAGTGCGCCCATCTCTAAGTTCAGTTCCCGAATCTCCGGCCAGCGCTTCTCCACCTCCGATCGACTCATGGCTGCGTTCAAAGCCGTATCAACACTGGCGAATCTCCCTCTCCACGCAACTCACGGCTGATTTCATCGCCCAATCGGCGGCGGTGTTTCGATCGCTTCGCCTTCAAGAAAACCTGCCCTTGCGTGCCGAGCAGGGCCGGTGTTGCCCAGCATGGGCGACAGAGAACGGACCCGACCCGTAGTTTAGGAGGGTCGTTCTCAGGCATCGCAAGGCTCAGCAAGGGATCAACAGGTTTTCTGGCGAGAGATCGGAACCCAAGCCGATCGGGCAGTTAACCGACGGGCGAGAGATCGGAACCCAAGCCGAGTGGCCGATTAATAACCGCCAAGAGAGCGGGGCCCAAGCCGATTGTGCTTCGATGAATTCAGCGAATGATCACGCATTCGAGCTGATGAAGAATCTGATAAGCAAAGAAGTTTTTCTTCGTTCACAGCGCAAAGCCTGATCCCTAAGATGTGACCACATCAAGAACACTCTGAAGGATTACATCATGAATTTTGCCGCTCTGATCAAAAAAACCTTGGGGCTAACTGCGGCCCTGGCGATCTCCTCCACCGCATGGGCCAACGTTGAATTGCTTAACGTGTCCTATGACCCAACTCGCGAGTTGTACCAGGAGTTCAATCCGGCATTTGCCAAATACTGGAAAGAAAAAACTGGCGAAACCGTGACTATCAAGCAAAGTCATGGCGGTGCAGGCAAGCAGGCCCGCGCAGTGATCGATGGTTTGGAGGCGGATGTAGTCACGCTGGCCTTGGCCTACGACATTGATGCGATTGCTGAAAAAACAGGCAAGATTCCGGCGGACTGGCAAAAGAAGCTGTCCAACAACAGTTCGCCTTACACCTCAACCATTGTGTTCCTGGTTCGCAAAGGCAACCCAAAGAACATCAAGGATTGGGATGATTTGGTCAAGCCCGGCATTCAAGTGATTACACCTAACCCGAAAACCTCGGGCGGTGCACGCTGGAACTACTTGGCTGCGTGGGGCTATGCCTTGAAAAAGCCGGGTGGTACTGAAGCCAAAGCCAAAGATTTCGTGACGACCCTGTACAAAAACGTGCCGGTGCTGGATTCCGGTGCGCGTGGGTCAACCAATACTTTCGTGCAAAGAAATATTGGTGATGTGTTTATTTCCTGGGAAAACGAAGCGTTCCTGGCCATCAATGAATTGGGTAAGGACAAGTTTGAAATCATTGTGCCCTCGGTCTCGATTTTGGCAGAGCCACCCGTTGCAGTGGTGAAAGGAAATGCGGACAGAAAAGGTACAACTGTAGTTGCGCAAGCCTACCTTGATTATCTGTACTCTCCCGTTGGGCAACAAATTGCAGCGGCAAACTATTACCGTCCCAACAAGCCCGAACTGGTGGCCAACAAGGCAGACTTGAATCGTTTCCCCAAAGTGAAACTATTCACCATCGACGAAGTGTTTGGTGGTTGGCAGAAAGCCCAGAAAACCCACTTTGAGGATGGTGGTGTTTTCGATCAAATCTTCAAGCGTTAATGGTCGGGAGTATTGACCGTGCTTGCGCCCACTTGCATCACCGTGCCCGGCTTGAATGGCAGTGGCCCAGACCACTGGCAAACCTGGGCAGAGAAGCAAATTCCAAATTGCCGAAGGGTAAGCGGGATTGACTTCAACAAACCGGTGGTCGCAGCGTGGGCTGATGCAATTCGAAACAACATTCGAGACGAGGCGGGTAGCGTGATCCTGATCGCACACAGTTTTGGCTGTCTGGCCAGTGTGGTTGCGATTGCGGACAACGAAACCAAGGTGGCTGGGGTCATTTTGGTGGCGCCAGCATCTCCCCAGCGATTCAGTGCAACAGGGCTGATCACTTCGCAAGAACTTTCGCCCACTACTTTGCTCGGTGCGATTCCTGCACGACCTTTGGGCGTACCGGGCGTATTCATCGCGAGCTCGGACGATCCTTGGCTAAAATTGACTCATGCTCGATACTGGGCAGACCATTGGGGTTTGCGTTTTACCTGTTTGCGCAATGCAGGGCATATCAATGTGGAGTCGGGATTTGGCGCCTGGCCTGCCTTGCCTCGTTTGGTGGCCAAATTTAGAGAGCAGGTTCAGGCCATTCCTTTGGGGCAAATTCAAGCGCAGAGCCAGGTCAGCAAGAATCGTTTCACAGCACTGGCGAAGATTCGCCAGTTGACGCGCAATTCCATCGACCTTCTGTAGCCCATGTCGGATCATAAATTTTTCTTATATCGATCCAACTTTTTAATCGTTCAGTATCTAAAGCCACTCCAATAGACTGCTTGCTTCGCATTTAAATCGAACTTGTCAAGGTCTATTGTGGCTTCGTCTTCATCCACCAAACGCGTGCTGCCCGGGTTTCATCTCACCCTGGGCTATGCCATCGTCTATCTCTCTTTGCTCATCCTGATTCCGCTGTCCGCGGTGTTCATCAAAACATTCGAGATGAGCTTTGCCGATTTCTGGAGCACGGTGACTGATCCCCGAATCGTTGCAACTTACCGGGTTTCATTTGGAATCTCTTTATTGGCAGCCGGCATCAATGCGGTGTTTGGCCTGTTATTGGCCTGGATACTGGTTCGCTACACCTTCCCCGGTCGAAAAATCGTGGATGCTCTGGTTGACCTTCCATTTGCCCTCCCCACGGCGGTGGCTGGTATTGCACTGACGGCCTTGTATGCCGGCAACGGATGGGTAGGCCAATACCTGGAGCCATTGGGAATCAAGGTGGCTTTTGCACCCGCCGGTATTTTGGTGGCTTTGGTGTTTATTGGTTTGCCCTTTGTGGTGCGGACAGTTCAGCCCGTGCTGGAAGACATGGAAAGTGAATTGGAAGAGGCCGCAAGCAGTCTTGGGGCGAACCGTTGGCAAACGTTTTTTCATGTCATTTTGCCCATCGTGTTTCCAGCTTTGCTCACGGGCTTCGCGTTGGCCTTTGCGAGGGCAGTGGGTGAATACGGTTCGGTTATTTTCATCGCCGGCAACATTCCGTATGTGTCTGAAATTACTCCGTTGATGATCATCACCAAGCTCGAGCAATACGACTACACCGGCGCGACTGCCATCGCATCGGTCATGTTGATCATTTCATTCATCTTGTTGCTGGCCATCAACGGCCTGCAAGCCTGGACTGCCAAACGCACAGGGAGAACTCAATAATGTCGGGCGCTGTTGCATTGCATATTCACACCTCGCGCGCCGAGAAGCTTCAAAGCTCGTCGGCCACGCGGGAATCGCCATGGGTCAAGTGGGCCTTGATTGGCACGGGGGTGGCTTTCTTTGGTTTCTTCTTGCTGCTGCCTTTGTTTGCTGTTTTTGTCGAGGCATTCAGGCAGGGCGTAGGCGTGTATTGGGAGTCTCTCAAAGAGCCCGATGCTGTATATGCCTTAAAGCTGACTTTGTTGGCCGCAGCGATTGCGGTGCCCTTGAACCTGGTGTTTGGTGTGGCCGCCGCCTGGGCCATTGCGAAGTTCGAGTTTCGAGGCAAGCAGGTGCTCATCACCTTGATTGATTTGCCTTTCTCTGTGAGCCCCGTGATTGCTGGCCTGGTATATGTGTTGTTGTTTGGCGCTCAGGGCTGGTTTGCACCCCTTTTGGCCGAGTACGAGATTCGCATTATTTTTGCGGTGCCCGGCATTGTGCTGGCCACAGTATTTGTCACCGTACCTTTTATCGCTCGCGAGCTGATTCCGCTGATGGAAGCACAGGGCAAAGAGGAAGAAGAAGCCGCAGTGGTACTGGGTGCGCGGGGCTGGCAAACCTTCTGGCATGTCACCCTGCCTAACATCAAGTGGGGTTTGCTGTACGGCGTTATCTTGTGTAACGCCCGAGCCATGGGCGAGTTTGGTGCGGTGTCAGTCGTGTCGGGGCACATTCGCGGCGAAACCAATACGCTGCCCTTGCACGTCGAAATTCTATACAACGAATACCAGTTTTCGGCTGCGTTCGCCGTGGCTTCGATTCTTGCGTTTCTAGCCTTGATCACCTTGGGCATTAAAACCTGGGTTGAGCATCAAGCCGCCAAACAGGGCGTGCACTAAGAAGGAATTATCATGAGCATTCAAGTTAAAAACATTCACAAACAGTTCGGCGATTTCACCGCCCTGAACAACGTCAGCCTTGATTTCAACAGCGGCGAACTGGTTGCCCTGCTAGGGCCATCGGGCTGCGGTAAAACCACGTTGCTGCGCATCATCGCTGGTCTGGAACAGGCCGACAGCGGCACTGTGATTCTGGATGGAGAAGACACCTCCGACACGCACGTGCGAGACCGAAATGTAGGCTTTGTGTTTCAGCATTACGCGCTGTTCAAGTACATGACTGTGTTTGACAATGTAGCCTTTGGCATGCGCATGAAGCCTCGCAGTGAAAGGCCCAGCAAGGCGGAAATCGCAGAAAAAGTGCACAGCCTTCTGAAATTGGTTCAACTGGATTGGCTGGCGGATCGGTTTCCTTCACAACTCAGCGGCGGGCAACGTCAGCGAATTGCATTGGCCCGCGCATTGGCCGTTGAGCCCAAGGTACTGCTGCTGGATGAACCGTTTGGCGCCCTTGATGCCAAGGTACGGAAAGAGTTGCGTCGCTGGTTGCGCCGCCTGCACGATGAATTGCACATCACCTCAATTTTTGTCACGCACGACCAGGAAGAAGCGTTGGAAGTGGCTGACCGGGTTGTATTGATGAACCAAGGCAATGTGGAGCAAATCGGTACTCCAGAAGAGGTTTATCAACACCCGGCCACGCCCTTTGTGTACGGTTTTTTGGGCTCGGTCAATCTGTTCAAGGCACGTCACTTGGGCGATGGTATTCAGGTGGGCGAGTCGAACCTGGCACATTCCGGTACAGTGTTGAACAGATCTGGCGAAGCCGTACAGGGTGCCGATGTGCTGGCGTTTGCCCGTCCACATGAAATCGACATTCACACTGAGCCTGATTTTTCTCTGGGGGTACCTGCCAAAGTGGTGCGTGTGTTGCGCTTTGGTTTGAACACTCGGGTTGAACTGGATTCTGTAGATTTGCAACCTGCGCAGCATTTTGATGTAGAAATTAGCGCCGAGCGTGCACGAGAATTGAACTTGCAGGAAGGCCAATTGGTTAGACTTTCTGCAAAGGCTTTGAAAGTATTTGATGTGGTGGGGGCCGCATGAATTTCCAGCAGTTGCGCATTATTCGCGAAACGGTTCGTCAGGGTTACAACCTGACTGAAGTGGCCAACAGTTTGTACACCTCGCAGCCTGGCGTCTCGAAACACATTCGTGACCTCGAAGAAGAGCTGGGTGTGGAATTGTTCATTCGCAAAGGCAAACGCCTGATGGGTTTGACAGACCCGGGAAAGGAGTTGCTGGTGCTGGTTGAACGCATGTTGCTGGATGCGAAAAACATCAAGAACCTGGCTGAGCAATACAGCAGTCGCGACGTGGGTCAGCTGACCGTGGTCACCACGCACACGCAGGCCCGCTATTCATTGCCCACGGTGGTCAATGAGTTCAAAAAGGTTTTCCCGAAAGTGCACTTGCGCATGCATCAGGGCAGCCCCAAGGAAATTACCCAGATGTTGCTGGACGGGCAGGCCGACATTGGCATAGCAACGGAAGTGCTGGGCAATGTGGATGACCTTGTTTCGTTTCCTTATTACCAGTGGAAACACCAGGTGGTGGTGCAGCAAGGCCATCCCCTGTTGAAACTGCCCAAGCCCACTTTGCAGGATGTGGCTGAATATCCGATTGTGACCTATCAAGAGGGTTTCACCGGACGAATCAAGATTGACGAAACCTTTCGCAAGCTGGGTTTAACGCTGGATGTCGCTATTTCAGCACTGGATGCGGATGTGATCAAAACCTATGTGGAACTGGGCTTGGGGGTTGGCATTATTGCCAGCATGGCCTACAACCCGGTGAAAGACACCGGCCTGGCGGTGCTTGATGTTGAATCGGATTTGCCGATGAACACCACCAGCATTGCCATTCGCAAAGGACACTACCTGCGGTCGTTTGCGTACAAGTTTATTGAGCTCTGTAATGGGGATTTGACAGAGGCCAGGTTGCTGGCGGCGTTGAATGACTCGGTGAGTTGAGCGCACGCGATCCGGATTCTCATTCGTTCGCCCACTCGGCGTGGGTTGCTTGTGTCGCACTTGCTGGCGAATTAAGAGCTGAACTTGAAGGGTCACCGCTGCCCGAAAACTTGGCATTTCGGCTTGTCGGCTTGATCCTGCACTAAGCCAAGCCCTCCAAAAGTAACGGTCGGGTCTTGGCTTTCGCGCCAGGGCGCGATCGTTAGTCTCTGCGCGCCAAGCCGGCAAGTTTTCTGACTGGTCATCGTGCGACCCATCGCAAGTTCAGCCCCCAGCTCTCCCGTGCAGTGCTTCTCCACCTCCGAGCGACTCACGGCTGGTTTCATCGCCCAATCGGCGGCGGTGTTTCGATCGTCTCGCCTTCAAGAAAACCTGCCCGTTTGAATTCACCCGCCACGGTCGGCCGTGGGCCGGCACCGAGACTCGGCCCGCCTTTTTGCCGAGCGAGGTGAGTCAGGGTGAATGTCAAAAAGGGAAATACAGGTTTTCTGGCGAGAGATCGGAACCCAAGCCGATCGGGCAATGAATACTCTCCGATCAGTTCCGGAAGTACTTCCTCGACCGATACACCAACGCTTCACCTTCCCGGAAGTCGCAGCGCAACACCTCGCCCACCATGATGAAATGATCTCCCTCATCGTAGCGGCTGCGCACTTTGCATTCGAAATGTGCCAAGGCATTCGGAATCAACGGTGCACCACCCAAACCCTCAATCACTTCAACGCCCGCAAAACGGTCACCCTTGAAAGTAGAGAAGTGATGCGACAGCGCTTCCTGATCGGCCGACAACACACTGACCCCATAGTGCGTGGCCGCGGCAAATGCATCATGGCTGCTGGCCTTTTTCGACAAGCTCCACAACACCAAAGGCGGATGTAGTGAGACAGAGTTAAACGAATTGGCCGTCACCCCCACGTATTTGCCTTCAGCATTTTTGGTGGTGATGATGGTGATGCCGGTGGCAAACTGGGCCAGCGCTTGCCGAAACAGGTGCGCGTCCAGCTCGGCGTCGCCATCGCGTTTCTCGGCGCGAATGAATTCGGGTTTGGCAGGTTGTTGCATGGGGTACTTCTAATTTTGTGAATGGCTCCATTGTGCCAAACAAGCGCTTGAATTGCTGGAATGGCGACTCAAAACGTGGTTTTCAGGCCCATGTGCTTGAAATGATTTAAAATACGGCCAATTCTAAAAAGGCATTTTCCTTGAGCGCACTGTCCTTCAAACTCAAAACCACCTCGGGTAAAGCCCGTCGCGGCGAAATCACCACCGCACACGGCGTTATCCAAACCCCGATCTTCATGCCGGTGGGCACCTATGGCACTGTGAAGGGCATGACGCCGCGCGACCTGACTGAAATCCAGGCGCAAATCATTCTGGGCAACACCTTCCATTTGTGGATGCGGCCTGGTCTGGACATCATGGAAAAATTTGGTGGTCTGCACCAGTTTATGGGCTGGAAAGGTCCAATTTTGACTGACTCGGGCGGCTTTCAGGTGTTCAGCCTTGGGGCCATGCGTAAAATCAAGGAAGAGGGGGTTCACTTTCGCAGCCCTGTGAATGGCGACAAGCTGTTCCTCACCCCTGAGGAAAGCATGCGCATTCAAACCGTGCTGAATTCCGACATCGTCATGATTTTCGACGAATGCACACCTTACCCTGCCACACACACTGAAGCACGCCTGTCCATGGAAATGTCCATGCGTTGGGCACGCCGTTCACGTGATGCCTTCGATGCGATGGGCAACCACAACGGCTTGTTTGGTATTGTTCAGGGCGGCATGTACGAGGACCTGCGTGATATCTCACTGCAGGGCCTTGAGGAAATCGGCTTTGACGGATACGCCATCGGTGGCTTGTCAGTGGGAGAGCCCAAAGACGACATGCAACGAATTTTGGCGCACACTGCGCCGAAGTTACCGCAACACAAGCCCCGCTATTTGATGGGCGTGGGCACACCTGAAGATTTGGTCAATGCTGTGGGCCAGGGCGTCGATATGTTCGACTGTGTGATGCCCACGCGTAACGCACGAAACGGCTGGCTTTTTACACGCACCGGTGACATCCGCATTCGTAATGCCAAGTTTCGCAATGATGAAAACCCGCTGGATGCGACCTGCACTTGTTACACCTGCAAGAATTTTTCTCGTGCCTATTTGCACCACCTGGACCGGAGCAAGGAAATTCTCGGTGCGCAGCTTAACACGATGCACAATCTGCACTACTACCTGGATTTGATGCGTGAAATGCGGGAAGCGATCGAGCAAGACCGCTTCGACGAGTTTGTGAAGGAGTTCACTGCGCTGCGTGCTCAGAATGCTCAGGCACAGTCTCGAGAGCTGTAGGCGAGATCACACCGAATTGATCCAGAATCAGCGCTATTTGCTGATGTAAATCGATCACCTCCACCATGCACTGGTGTTTGTCCTCTCCAATTTGGGCAAGCCTCTGCGTGGTTTTTAATCGGCCATGCAGCAGCTGCCTTTGTTCGCCCAATACGGGCACATGGGGTTCCCACAGGGCGTTTTCAATCGCTGTCAGCGAGGTTACTGCAAAGCCAATCGTGCTGCCATGCGCATTCACCACCAGAATGCTGGATTCATGACTCAGGCTTTGACGTTCGGCGCCCAACCATTGCGCCAAGTCAAACACTGGCATGGATTGGTTGCGGTGGGTCAGCATGCCCAGCATGGGATTACTGCGCTCAAAAATCTCAATGTCTGCACGGTAGGGAAGTACTTCCCGCACTTGTTCAATGGGCGTAGAAAATTCGGTGCCCAAACGGTAAACCATCAACCGATCCAGACCCAGCGCTGTTTTACCTTGCTGGTTCTCGAAATCCAGTTGCGCCGTCGCACTGGCCTTGGCCAAAATACTGGCCAGTTCAATCAATTCCTGATCTTCGCTGATTCTGGGGCATGACAGCACAAAATATTGCGGGCCACGCTGCGAATGTGGGTCTTCTTTTGAAAACACATTGCAAGGCAAGGCACCTTCAAGTTGATTCGCTTTGGGTAGCCCAAAACAGGGCAGCGGAATGACTGAATTGTGCGGTACATGCACAATATCCAGCACCCGGTCGATCAGCAAGGCCAGCGGGTTGCCCTCGATTCGTATGACAAAGGCCTGTTGTGTGGCTCGTTGCAATTGCTTGTTGGTACCCAGACCCAGGTAGCTTGCGAGGTCAATTGCCGGAATGGTTTGCTCCCTGTAATTCAGGTTGCCTTTGTAAAAACCACCGGCATACTCACTGGGCAACAGCACCGGGTTGACCACCGTGGTTTCAATGTCTTTTGGATTCACTGCAAACAGCGTGGACATGCTCTGCATCAACATCAGTGGTGTGCGAGTGTTCAGAGCTGTGTCTTCATTGGATGTTTGTAATTCAAGCGATTGGCGGTGTGGTTCCGGGTCTTCGGCTTTGGGCAGCCCGGGCAGGTCGAACAAGGCTTGCGTTGAAAGCACCTGAACCAGTTGGTTCAATTCGCTGTTCATGAGGCTGCCTGCAAAAATGCTGCCGATCGTGTCCTCTGAACTGACCGTGTGCATCGCTGCCGGGTTTGCAAAAAACAAAGCTTTGACCTGGTCGGCAATGAGCCCCAACAAGTGATTCTCGTGGGCGATCAGTAAAATGCAGCCCGGGGTGTACTGGTGTCCGGGGCGGTTCAGCAAACATTCCAGGTCCAGTACCGGAATGGTCACGCCTCTCAGGTCCAGACCGCCTTTGATCCAGGGGTGTGGGCAGGGCAGTGCCATCAAGGGATGAAACGGCACCACTTCCCTGACCGATTTCATCGGCAGGGCCAGAGTCATTTCGCCAATTCGAAATGAACCAAAGCCCTGTTCGTATTGGCTCAGTTCACTCATGCGCTTTTACCGCCGAGGTGCTTTTCAAGGCCGCCTGTGAGTTCTTCAATCAGGCGGTTAACAGCAATGGCCAGATCACGTTGTTGTTCAGCCGAGCTGGTAATTTGCTTCACGCTCTCGCCCGTTTCCGTCACACTGCTCAAGATTCCTTCAAAGCTTTGGGCAGCGTTTTGGCTCACCTCGACCCCTTCTTCGACCTGCGCAACCGATTCTTCAATCAGTGTCGCAATTTCGCGAGCTGCGCTTGAGCTGCTCTCGGCCAGCTTGCGCACTTCGGCCGCCACCACTGAAAACCCAACGCCGTGTTGCCCGGCGCGTGCGGCTTCGATTGCCGCATTGAATGCCAGCAAGTTGGTCTGGTTGGCAATGTCGCCGATGACTCGCACAATTTCCGACACTTTGCTCGAGCTGTTCTGGATGGCATGAATTGCAGCGATGGATCGCTTTAAATCCCTGCTTCCCTGATGGGCAGCTTCCAGTCCTTTCTCGGCCAATTGCGTTGCAGTGGCTGAGTTGCCCGAAATGTCGGTGATACTCTCGACCAGCTTGGACACACGTTCCCGCATTTCGCCCGACTTTTTGTTGATCCCCTGTTCCAGCATCACCTCTTTGGTCACGTCGTAGGCGTACTTCACCACTTTGACCACATTGCCGTTCAAGTCCAGAATCGGGTTGTACGTGGCCTGAATCCACACATCGCGGTTGAATTTGCCCACGCGGTGAAAGCGGCCACTCACAAATTTTCCTTCGTTCAACTTGAGCCAGAAGTCCCGATACTCCTCGCTTTGCGTGTATTCGAGTGTGCAGAAAATACTGTGATGCTGACCCTGAATTTCACGCGAGGTGTAACCCATGGCATTGAGGAAGTTCCGGTTGGCTGTTAACACATGGCCGTCGAGATCGAATTCAATCACGGCCTGCCCCAGGTTAATGGCTTCGACCTTGGCTTCAAACTCCGAATTTTTCAGCTTGCTTTGGGTCACGTCGCTGGCAAACTTCACGACCTTGACCAGGTTGCCGCGTGGATCGTAAATTGGGTTGTAGGTGGCTTGAATCCACACTTCCCGCCCACCTTTGGCCACCCGCTTGTATTCACCTGACTCGAACTGCCCGCGGCCCAGGCTTTCCCAAAATGCCTGGTATTGAGGGGTGGCAGCATAGGCGGGATCCACAAACATGCGGTGGTGGCGACCTAAAATTTCCTCTGCGGAATATTCCATCAGTTTCAGAAAGTTGTTGTTGGCCGCAAGTACTTTGCCTTGCATGTCAAATTCAATCACCGCTTGAGAGCGATCAATCGCCCCCAGTTTGCCTTCGGCGTCCAGCCGCGACAGCTTCGATTCTGTAATGTCCTGCAGCATCAACACCACTTTGATCAATTTCCCGTCAAGGCCAATGACAGGGCTGCGCGTACCTGAAAGCCAGACCTCCTTTCCGCCCACACCCTTGTAACGAAACTCACCCGCAAGGTTTTTGCCTTCGCGCAATTCATTCCAGATTTTGAAGTGATTGCTGTCATTGCGTTCTTCATCGAACATCAAAAAGCTTTCTGATTTGTCCGACAGGTCGGTTTGGCTGTAACCCAGCGATTTTTGCATAAGTTCATTGCTGTTCAGAATTTTCCCTTCCGCATTGAACTCCAGAATGCAGCTGGTATTGGAGACAGAATCCATTCGCGCCTGGGTTTCAATCCCTTGCAATTTGGATTGGGTGATGTCGCTGCAGAATTTGATAACTTTGACCGGGTTGCCTTCGAGGTCAAGAATCGGGTTATAGCTGGCCTGAATCCAGATTCGCTTGCCGTGATTGCCAACACGCAGGTACTCACCTGAATCAAACTCGCCTTGGCCCAATTTGCGCCAGAATGCGCGGTAAGCACCGCTGCTGGCCTCTTCCTTGTCCACAAACATGCTGTGGTGCTGACCCACAATATCGCTTAACGAATAGCCTGTCAGGGAGAGGAAATTCTCGTTGGCGTGCAAAATATGGCCGCCCAGGTCAAACTCGATGATGCCCTGCGATCGGTTCATGGCGCTGACCTTGCCATCGTCTTCAATTGCCTTTAGTTTGGCGGCAGTGATGTCACTCGCAAATTTAACGACTTTCACAGGCTTGCCGTTCACACCCAAGATCGGCGTGTAAGTCGCCTGCAGCCACACAGGGCGACCGTGCCGGTTCAAGCGCATGAATTCGCCTGATTTAAACTCGCCCGCGGCAAGGTCTTTCCAGAATTGGCTGTATTCCTCCGATTCCGCATAGTTTTTTTCACAAAACTGGCGGTGGTGTTGGCCCACAATTTCTTGCAGGCGATAGCCCATGGCGTTCAGGAAGTTGTCGTTGGCCGTCAGAATGCGGCCCGAGGTATCAAATTCAATGACGGCCTGGGTTTTGTCGATCGCAGCCACTTTGCCCTCATCTTCAAGCGACTTGCTTTTCGCCACCGTGATATTGGCTGCGATTTTGAATACCGACACCAGATTGCCGTGGTCATCTCGCACCGGGTTGTAGCTCGCCTGGATATAAACTTCCCGGCCTTGGGAATCGAGTCGCAGAAACTCGCCACTTTGAAATTCGCCTTCGCGCAATTTGCTCCAGAACAGCAGGTATTCGTCCGACTCTGCGGTACTCGCTGTGCAAAAAAGACTGTGGTGCTTCCCCAGCACATCCGCTTCCGAGTAGCCGAACAAATTCAGGAAATTCTGATTGGCATACATCACATTCCCGTTCAGATCGAATTCGATGCAGGCCTGGCTTTGGGCCAGCGCATTGAACAGGTGAATTCTGTGGGGGTTAGGCTGCTCGGTATTGGATGTCATGGGTCGCCTTGCTGGTCAAAATGAGTTGCCTCGATTGGGGTAAATACCATTGTGTAGGCCATTTCCCGGCTTAATCACTGGATAAAACAGGTAATCACCGGTCAATTGCAGTTTTTCGGGAATTGTGAATCGCACAAAAGGGGAGGGGGTAATGCAGGGGGGAGGTTTAATGATCTATCTGAGAGGCTTTCAGTTTGGCGTAAGTTTTCGATTTGATACTCGTTCGCAAGCCTAGGCTAGGGAGGGATGTGACCTCGTATTCCTTGCCTGCGGTTAACAACAACCTTAAAAAAGGAGACAAGCGATGAGCAACCCAAAGGGCGGTGATGCCTACTGGAAAGCGACACTCGGCCTGTTGACCAAGATCATGATCGTGTGGTTTTTGGTTTCTTACGGTGCCGGCATTCTGTTTGTTGAGCAACTCAATCAATTCAGCATCGGTGGCTATCCACTGGGCTTCTGGTTTGCCCAACAAGGTTCTATTTACATGTTCATTATCCTTATTTTCTACTACGCGAAGAAAATGGGCGAGATTGACCGCGAACACGACGTCCACGAAAACTAAGGAGATTGCTAATGGATTTGCAAACAATCACCTACGTGATCGTGGGTTTGAGTTTTGCGCTGTACCTCGGTATTGCGTTTTGGGCTCGTGCTGGCAGCACGGGTGAATTTTATGTGGCTGGCGGTGGCGTTCACCCCGTAGCCAACGGCATGGCGACAGCGGCAGACTGGATGTCAGCCGCTTCGTTCATTTCAATGGCGGGTCTGATCGCCAACATGGGTTACGGTGGTTCCGTATTCCTGATGGGCTGGACCGGTGGTTATGTGTTGCTGGCGATGTTGCTGGCCCCGTACCTGCGCAAATTTGGCAAGTTCACGGTGCCTCAGTTCATTGGTGACCGTTACTACTCCAACACAGCGCGCACAGTGGCCGTAATCTGTTTGCTGGTGGCTTCCATTACTTATGTAATCGGGCAGATGACCGGTGTGGGTGTAGCGTTCTCCCGATTCCTGGGTGTGTCCGCTGAAGTGGGTATTTATGTGGGTATGGGTATTGTGTTCATGTACGCTGTGTTTGGCGGCATGAAGGGCATTACCTACACGCAAATTGCACAGTACATCGTGTTGATTTTCGCTTACACCATTCCAGCAATCTTCATTTCCTTGAACTTGACGGGCAATCCTTTGCCGCAGTTGGGCTTGGGTTCTGACATGTTGGCCAATGGTCAACCCATGTTGGCGACCTTGGACAAGGTGGTGACCGACCTCGGGTTTAGTCAGTACACGACCACACCAGCCGGTGGCAGTTATCTGAACACTTTCTTCTACACCGTGAGCTTGATGATTGGTACCGCGGGCCTGCCCCACGTGATCATTCGCTTCTTCACTGTACCTACAGTGGCCGATGCGCGTTCATCTGCCGGTTGGGCACTGGTGTTCATTGCGATTCTGTACACCACAGCACCTGCTGTTGGCGCGATGGCCCGTTACAACCTGCATGCTACTGTGAACTCCAATGTTGCAACAGGTGGTGATTTGTTCGCACCCGAAGCCGCACTTGAAAACGACAAGAAGCCGGCCTGGATGGGTCGTTGGGAAACCACGGGCTTGTTGAAGTTTGAAGACAAGAACGGTGACGGTCGTATTCAGTACTACAACGACAAGTCCAAAGACGAAGCATTCCTGGCCAAGGCAGAGGCTGCTGGCTGGAAAGGCAGTGAAATGACGGTGAACGCTGACATTATGGTGTTGGCCAACCCTGAAATTGCGCTGTTGCCCAACTGGGTGATCGCCTTGGTGGCCGCCGGTGGTTTGGCTGCTGCGTTGTCGACTGCTGCTGGTCTGCTGCTGGCGATTTCTTCTGCGGTGTCGCATGACTTGATCAAGGGCGTGTTCAATCCCAATATTTCTGAAAAGAGCGAATTGCTGGCCGGTAAGATTTCAATGGCCTTCGCGATTGTTCTGGCCGGTTATCTGGGCTTGAACCCTCCAGGTTTTGCGGCGGGTACTGTGGCTTTGGCCTTCGGTATCGCGGCCTCATCGCTGTTCCCTGTGATCATGATGGGTATTTTCTCCAAAACCATGAACTCCACAGGCGCGATCGTGGGTATGTTGAGTGGCTTGGCGGTAACCCTGTTCTACGTGTTCGCACACAAGGGTATTTTGTTCATCAATGGGACTGAGTACCTGGACTTGGTGGGCGGTGCCAACGGCTTCTTCGGCATCACGCCTGAAGCCTTCGGTACGGTCGGCGCGATTGTCAACTTTGTTGTGGCCTACCTGGTCAGCAAAGTGACAGCACCACCCCCAGAGCACATTCAGCACTTGGTTGAAGATGTACGTACCCCACGTGGTGCAGGCATGGCAACTGGTCACTGATTGACTGTTCAACAATAACCACTGCCTTCATCGAAAGGCAGGGCTTAAGAAGCTTAAAAGCCCGGTGAGAAATCACCGGGCTTTTTGTTTTTCTAGAGTAAAACTGTTACTTCCACATTCAAAAAAATGCTCCAATGCTTCGGAATTGGGCGTGTACCCATGGATGACTGGCCAGGGCAGCCACCAGCAAACCCACCAACAGTACTATCCCGAAAGGCCTGAGGGGGCTGTTTTTCATGGGTGTCGAGGACAACTTGTTGTGTGCGTGGACTGGGTTTTTTGGTGTTACCTGCGAGTGCTTTTCCGAGGTGGGGTTGCCCTTGGTTTCATCCACAGGCAAGCTGTTTTTGACCTTGTCCGGAACAACTTTGCCTAAAAACCACATCGCGGCGCTGATCACAACCAGGTCATCGGTGATGCCAAACAGCACGAGGAAGTCGGGGATCAGGTCGATGGGGCTAAACAGATAGACCACCACGGCCAGCATGAAGCCTTTGATCCATTTCGGTGTGTCGGCATGCCGAAAAGCGTGCCACAGCATGCGGCCATGAGTTTTCAGGGCTTTAAGTTTTGTAAGAATCGGAAAAAAACGTGTGATCATGCGCAGTACCCAACAACTAAAAGAGGACTCATTGTGACCCAAGCACCCCTGATGATCCAGCGTTCATGCCGAATCCCCGTGCCTCTGGCCGATTGCTTTGCCTTGTACACCCGTTTAAAACCGGATGAGTATATCCACAGCGACGCACTGATCGCGCCGATTACCCGTATAGAAATGATTCAGGGCAAATCGTTCAATGAAGTGGGTGATATTCAGCGAATTACTTTCAAAGGTGGCGCTGTAATTGATGAAGAAGTGTTGGCCTTTATCCCGAATCGTCAATTTGTTTACAAGGGTACGGGCTTTAGCCAGCCCCTGCTGAATTGGCTTGATCACGCCAAAGGCTCATTTGAGTTTGAGAAGGATGGCGACGGCACCGTGGTGACCTGGCGCTATCATTTTTTATTTAAAACCCGGCTTGGGCATTGGGCCCAGGCGACTCGTATTCAAGGCGGTGGTGGTGGATTTGATCTGGAACCGGATGATGACCAAAACCCTGGTCAACCTGACACAATCATCCTAACCTGTCCCCTGTGTGCCTTT